>DVKA01000005.1 GCA_018716365.1 Candidatus Caccocola faecipullorum | reverse complement strand
TAATTCGGCGAAGCGCCAGCGACGCGAGCGTCGTCTTTCAGACGTTTGATAAGCTCCTTCGTTTCAAGCTTCGAGCGGAAGGTCGCCGTCGCGCACTCGGAAGTTTCGTAAACCGGCGAAATGTAGACGGCCTCGGCCTCCGCGTCCGCCGCAACATCGCGGCAGTATGCGGCGAAGAGCGTGCGCCTGTCGTCCGACGCGCGTATCTCCTCCGGCACGCGCAGCAGGACGACCGCCTCACCGCGTGCGTACCGCGGCTCACGCGCCGCATCCTGCGCGAAAGCGGCGCTGCATGACGACGCTATGAGAGCCGCGGCGGCAAGGACGAACAACAATATCTTCATCGCCAGTTTACCTTGCGCGTTTCCGCAGCGCGCCGCCGAACAGCCAAAGGGCAGGAAGCGCGAACAACGCCGCCGCGCAGAAGCCCGCGGAGCATCCGCCGCTGCTTCCGCCGGAGACAGACTGCTTCTGCGCGCCGTAACGCACAATCGCGGTCGGGTCGGTTATAGTCCCCTCCGCGCTGTCAAGGTCGTATGGGCCGTTGTCGGCTATATAGAGGACGACGTTGTAGTGAGCCTCTCCGTCGAACGTCCCGCCGAAAGAGCTCCAGTCTTTGTTGTAAATTTTAAACTCGCCGTCGGCCGCCGCGCCGTCCTCATCGAGAGCGTACCTGAGGCACGTCCCGTCCGGCTTCACCTTGCAGACAGCCACGTCTCCAAGTCCGCCACCGTCGCCGAATATTTCGCCCGGGACTGTGAAAGCGATGGCCGAAACCACGGCGGCGTCAAGCTCGCCCTCTTCGCTGCTCTGCGCGCTGAATACAGGGAAGAGCGATACGCGCTCGACCTCTCTCGAGCTTTCAAGCGATTCCACAGCGCCGCCGACAATAGCATGGTCGAGATAAAGCCCTTCATCATCCACCGCGGTTACGCAGTTTTTCAA
The DNA here is from genome assembly GCA_018716365.1 of Candidatus Caccocola faecipullorum. Lineage (GTDB taxonomy): Bacteria > Synergistota > Synergistia > Synergistales > Synergistaceae > Caccocola > Caccocola faecipullorum. The sequence goes on along the minus strand of DVKA01000005.1, from coordinate 1,871 downwards.
ACTGTCAGGCAGAGCCTCCCTGTCCGACGCAAACTCAGCCTTGACGGCGGCCGCGCCCTCTGATACTGGGATTTGTTCCGGTTCGACAGGTTCGGCCTCGGTCGCAGCGCCCATGCCTATCTTCCACGCTTCATAGGCGTCGATCAGCCCGTACTGCGAATATCCTTCGCGCAGCACCGAACCGTCCGCGCCGTCGAGAATCATCTGCTTTATCTCCGCCGCGCCCCTTTCCGGAAACAGCGAGCAAAGCAGAGCCGCAACGCCAGCGACGTGCGGAGAGGCCATCGACGTGCCGCTTATGGTAGTGTAGCCGTCTTCGCTCCACGTATTTCCGTCACCTGTAATCGGCTCGTACCGGCATGTGCTCATGATGTAGCCGCCGGGCGCGAAAACGTCCACCCATTCGCCCGAGGAGCTGAAATTTGAGCCCGCCGCGTAGCTGCGCTCGTCGTCCTCGCCGCTCGCGCCGACGGTAATTGTATTCTCATATCGGAACATAGCGGGAGTGCATATCTGCCCGGCGTACTCGCCCTCCGGCGCGTCAAGGTCCTGGTCCTCGTTGCCCGCCGCGATGCAGACGATTACCCCCGCGTCGCTGAGCGCCTTTATCTTCGCGCTGTACGGCTCGTTCTCCGCCGCGTTGTCCGCGTCGGTCCAGTTGCCGAGAGACATATTCGCGACGCGGACGTTCACCCCCGCAGCCTTCGCCGCTAATACGAAGTCTATCGCGCGCATCTGGTCGCTCGTCAGCGAGCCGGTGGCGTATTCGACGCTGCCGTCGTCGTCCTCGTCGATGAACGCGGAGAAAACCGGCACGGCCATAAGCTTCACGTTCTGCGCGACGCCCGCGACGCCGGTTTCATTATCCGTCACAGCGCCGATGATGCCAGCCACGTGCGTGCCGTGTCCCTCGACGTCGCCGACGTATCTGGAATCAGACGTGACTGAAAACACGTCGTCTATCGACGCCAGCTTTGTAGTTCCCGCGCCTGGGCCGACAGGAATGGGATCGAAGGCCGACGTCGCCGGCGCTTCATCCTCGTTCTCTCCGAATTCCGCGCTGCTGTGAAACCATGCACCGTGGCTGCCCGCAAACTCAGCGGCGCCGATTCCTGCGACGTCCATGCGCGAGAGCGTATCAGCATCAAATTCATACATGTTGTCTGCGAGGTCCTCGTGGTCGTATATAATCCCCGTATCGATAACCGCGACGACGACCTCCTCGGACTCGGCCTCCGCCGTCTGCGCCCATACCGCGGGCATATTTATGCGTTCAAGCCCCCACTGTTCGCCGTAAAGCGGGTCGTTCGGCTCGGCGATCTCTATCTCCTCATCTTCGGCGGAGACGATGCGCGCCGGCGACGAAAGACGCATTATATAATTCGGCATCGCCGACACAACGCGCGGGTCGCCGCGCAGCCTTTCGATAAATTCCTCCGTGCTCTCCCCGCTCGCGCTGCGCAGCTGCGCGACCACGTAAGTCTCGCCGCCGCCGCGCTCATCTCCGTTCGCCGAAAGCGTCCGCGCCGCGCCAACGCGCCCGTCGTTCTCCAAACATTCCGAGCCCGCCGTCGCAGCCTTCACCGGAAGAAAATTCCGCACAACCACCGCGCCGAGCTCCGAAGCCGCTGACCCCGACGCCGCGTTGGAAGCGCTCCGCGCCGCATAAGAATCGACCTCGGCCCGCGCCTCGTCCGTCCTCATCATAACGATAGCCTCGCCCTCAACGTACCGAGGAACTGCCGCAAAAGTCGGGGAAGCGGCGACAAGAACAGCAAAGGCTGCAAATATACATCTTCTGAAATTCATGCAAAACCACCACACGCAATAAATTTTACGCATTTATTATAAAAGCAGGAAATCAGCCGTTC
>DVKA01000297.1 GCA_018716365.1 Candidatus Caccocola faecipullorum | reverse complement strand
GAATTGCGCTACATTTATATGCAGTTTGTGAAAATGGGGATAATCGTGAGAAATTTGCTCTTACACTCTTAAGGAGGTACGTCATGTTCAAAATAGTGTCAAAACAGAAGATCGCGCCTAAAGAGTTCGATATGTGGGTCGAAGCTCCGCGCATCGCCAGCCATGCAAAGGCCGGACAGTTCGTAGTCCTGCGCGTCTACGACGGCGGCGAGAGAATTCCTCTCACCATCGCCGACCACGACGAAGAGAAAGGCCAGATCCGCCTCGTCTTCCAGGTCGTAGGCAAGACGACCGCGGCTCTGTCGCGTCTCGAACCCGGCGACGCAATCCTCGACATTTCCGGCCCGCTCGGCACGCCCAGCGAAGTCGAGAAATACGGCACGGTCCTCATGGTCGGCGGCGGCGTCGGCATCGCGGCCCTCTACCCGATCATCAAAGCCCTCAAGCAGCAGGGCAACAAGGTCATCACGATCCTCGGCGGACGCACGTCGAGCCTCGTCGTCATGAAGGACGAGTGCGCGAAGTACTCCGACGAGCTCATCGTCACTACCGACGACGGTTCGGAAGGCATGAAGGGCGTCGTCACCGACGCGATGAAGATGGTCGTCGAGCGCGGCGAGAAGATCGACCGCTGCTGGTGCATCGGGCCGTCCATAATGATGAAGTTCGGCACGAAGGCTGCGAAGGAGCTCGGCCTCCCGATCTGGGTATCGCTCAACCCGCTCATGGTCGACGGCACCGGAATGTGCGGCTGCTGCCGCGTCACGGTCGACGGCAAGATATTCTTCGCCTGCGTCGACGGCCCCGAGTTCGACGGACACAAGGTCAACTGGGACGAGTTCATGAGCCGTATGCGCCAGTACAAGGACGAAGAAAAGATTTCGATGGACAAGTACATAGAAGAAGTAGGTGAAGAGACATGGCTGTAACATTCTCGAAGTGGAAGACCCCCATTAAGGAACAGGATCCCGAAGTCCGCAAGAGCAATTTCGGCGAGGTCTGCCTCGGCTACACTCTTGAGGAAGGCATGACCGAAGCGGGCCGCTGCCTCCAGTGCAAGACGAAGCCATGCGTCGCCGGATGCCCCGTCAAGATAGACATCCCCGCCTTCATAAAGTGCATCAAGGATGGCGACATGGCCGGAGCCGCCGCAGTCATGGATCAGTACACCAACCTCCCCGCAGTCTGCGGCCGCGTCTGCCCGCAGGAGTCGCAGTGCGAAGGCAAGTGCACCGTCGGTAAGATGAAAGACTTCGAGCCCGTTGCGATAGGCAAGCTCGAACGCCTCGTCGCCGACTGGAAGTACGCGCAGGAGAACATGGAGCCGAAGCCCTACGAGGGCGAGAAGAAGGGCAAGGTAGCCGTCGTCGGCTCCGGCCCGTCGAGCCTCACCGTCGCTGGCGACCTTGCGAAGATGGGCTACGAAGTCAAGATATTCGAAGCTCTCCACGCCGCCGGTGGAGTCCTTATCTACGGTATTCCCGAGTTCCGTCTCCCGAAGAAAATCGTCAAGATGGAAATTGAAGCTATGCAGAAGCTCGGCGTCGACATCGAGACCAACGTAGTCGTCGGCAAGACGATCACGATGCAGGAGATAATGAAGGAATACGACGCCTGCTACATCGCCGTCGGAGCCGGCGCGCCGCACTTCCAGGGCGTTCCCGGAACGACGCTCAACGGCGTCTACTCCGCCTCCGAGTACCTCACGCGCATCAACCTCATGCACGGCTACGAATTCCCGAAATTCGACACGCCGGCTAAGAAGGCCCACAAAGTCGTCGTCATCGGCGGCGGTAACGTCGCTATGGACGCCGCCCGTTCCGCGAAGCGCCTCGGCGCCGAGGAAGTGACGGTCGTCTACCGCCGCTCGCTCGCGGAGCTTCCCGCGCGTATCGAAGAGTACCACCACGCAGTTGAAGAGGGCATCATCTTCAACTGGCTGACGAACCCGACCGAGTACGTCGACGACGGCAACGGCGCTCTCAAAGGCGTCAAGTGCATCAAGATGGAACTCGGCGAGCCCGACGCTTCCGGCCGCCGCCGCCCCGTCCCCGTCGAGGGCAGCGAGTTCTTCATCGAAGCCGACTGCGCCATCGAAGCGATCGGACAGGGCTCGAACAAGGTCCTTCTCTCCACCTTCCCCGAGATGAAGCTCAACAAGTGGGGCTACATCGAGGCCGACCCCGTGACCGGCGCGACTTCCGTCCCCGGCGTATTCGCGGGCGGAGACATCGTAACCGGCGCAGCCACGGTCATCCTTGCGATGGGCGCGGGCAAAGAGGCCGCCGTTGCGATCGACAAGTACATCACCGAGAAGAAAGCCGCGAAGTAATCAACGAACGGCAGAACATACGAAAAATCCCCCGCTTCGCGCGGGGGATTTTTTTATTGTGCAGTTCCCAGTCAATACAGCGCCGCCGTCTGTTCATACAGAAAGTCCGGCGCGCGAGCGACGAATTCCGTTCCGTTGAATGCACCTGCGGCGTTAAACAGATTATAAATATGAAGCCGGTAGAACCACTCGCCCGTGTCTGCGTCGCTCAGGCGTTCGTTCCATATTATCCGCCCGTACTGTCCGTCGGATAACACGAATGCACGTTCGTTCAAAACGTTCTTGCGGTACAGCTGAGACTTTGGATTATTATAATTTTTGTTTGAGCCGCGCCGGAAAGGCATTCCGCAGCGCCCAGCGTCATAGAAGAAGCCAACCTCACAACAACAGTCGGAACGTTCTGCGGTCAGTCCTGTTACATCTATATCAGCGAGCGACACGTATGTGCTTGCGCGCCGCTGGCTCATCCATCGAATGCGTTCTTCGAGCTGTTCCCCGTTTAATATGCCGCATATGCGCAGCCGCTGAGCGGCGCTTATTACTGCATTGCCGTCCTGAAAATAGCTACGCCTGAACACAACGGCTTCGCATCGTGCCGTGACGGCCTCTTCTGCATATGCACTGGGAAAGGATGCGCGCGATTCGGCGTATTGCCCGCCGCGTTCGTCCTTGCCCCACGTCAGCGTTATATCTTGAATTGCAAGCATTGCGCTGTTCACACACAGAGCTCTGGTTTTTGCTGTTTTCCCTTAATCTTCGCCGCGTGGATTTTACAGCGAAATCCCCAACACCCTTTGCGCGCCCCAGCCTATTATGAAGGAGACGGCGGCGACGCCGAAGCTGATGAATACCATCTCGCGGAAGGCCGGAGCAAACGGCTCCTTGCGCACCACTGAGACGTAGAAGGTGAAGAGGAATATGACGAAGGCCGCGGAGAGCAGGCAGCCGCCGAGCGCGAGCAGCGGCGACGAAATCAGCGCGAAGGGCGCGAGCAGCATACAGACGGCGAACATATATGCGAGGCCGGTGTAGACGGCGGCTTTCAGCGGCTGTTTTTCCGACGGGTCGTTCTTCTTCGAAAGATATTCCGAAGCCGCCATCGACAGAGTGGCCGCGCTACCCGTTATGAAGCCCGCCATGCAGATTATCGCCGAGTCGCCGAGCGCGAAGGTGAAGCCCGCGAGCGCGCCCGTCAGCTCGACGAGCGCGTCGTTGATGCCGAGCACCATCGAACTGATGTACTGAAGCCGTTCGTCGTCGATCATGGCGATGAGCGCCTGCTCGTGCTCCTCTTCCTGCCTGAATATCTCGAGCGCGACAGGCGCCGCCTCCGCGATTTTAGCATACTCGGCCTGCGCCTTCTGTTCGCCGGTCTCCATCATGTTTATGACGAATGTGAGGCCGAATATAACGCCGCATATCCTGTATAGCGTGATTTTAAGCCAGTTCGGCTTAGGCATCTCTCCGGTGAAGCCGCTCCATATCTCCGCGTGCTTCTTCTCTTCAGCCGCTATGCGCGCGAGCGTCCTGCCGTTTTCGCCGGGTACACGGCGCGCCATGTAGCCGTATATCACATGCTCCGTTATTTCGCCGAGCTGCATCGCCTTTATCGCGGCGAGCGATTGTTCGTTCATGGTGTAAAATTCCTCCCGTTTCTTAACCTATGCCGCCGAGCATTATTCCGAGCGCCAGCACCAGCAGGGCTATGCCGCAGTACAGGTATTTGCCGAGCGGCATAATCCACGCCGGAATGCTCCCGTTCCTGCCGAGCCCAATCTGTTCGCGCGCGAAGCTCGGCCCCATGATCCAGTAAAAGATAAATGCCGCGATGAACGCGCCGACGGGGCAGACGTAAATCGAGACGACGTCCATCCATTCGCCGATGACGTTCCCGTTTTCAAGGAAGACGCCGCAGAGCGCGGCCGCCGTTATGACGAGGCCGACGGAGAGGGGGCGTGAGAAGCCGAAGCGCTCCTGTATCATCTCTATCGGGGTTTCAAAAAGGTTCACGAGCGAGGTAGCGGCGGCGAAAAGTATCGCCGCGAAGAAGATTATCGCAAACATCGCGCCGCCCGTCATCTCGCGGAAAATCATCGGCAGCGTTATGAACATTAGCGGCGGCCCGGAGGCAGGGTCGAGGCCGAATGCGAAGACGGCTGGAATGACGACTATCGCGGCGAGCATGGCCGCAAGCGTGTCGAAGACCGCTATGTTCATAGAGCAGAATAGCACATTTTCCTTCTTATCTAGGTAAGAGCCGTAGACGATCGTCCCGTTGCCCGCGAGCGAGAGCGAGAAGAAAGCCTGCCCGAGCGCAAAAATCCACGTCTCGGGGTTCAGCAGGTGCTTCGCGTCTGGGAGAATGAAAAGGTACTTGTACCCCTCTGACGCGCCCGGCATCATTGCGACGCGCACAGCCATGTATATGAACATGACGTAGAAGAGCGGCATCATGACCTTGCAGACGCGTTCGATGCTCTTGGAAATTCCGGCAGTCGCCATTGCGAAGCCCATCGCTAGCGCGAGCATATGCCAGCCGAAACTGCCGAAATCCCCGCATATCGAGCCGAAGTACGCGCCTACGTCCTCCGCCGCGAACATCGCGCCAGAAAGCGAGCCCCAGAGATAGCGCAGCACCCAGCCCATGATTATCGCGTAGCCGGTCGCCATGGCGAAGGAGCCGATAACGGGGATAAGGCCGATATTTTTCAAAGGCTTGCCGCGCTCCGTGAGCGCCTTGCGGAAGGTCGCGTAAGGGCCGCTGCGCCCCCAGCGCCCGAAGGCTATCTCGGAGACGACGCCGGTGCAGCCGAGCACGACGACGCAGATTATATAGGGTATGAGGTACGACGAGCCGCCGTATCTTGCGGCGCGGTAGGGGAAGGCCCAGACGTTCGCCATTCCGACCGCCGAGCCGACGCAGGCGATGATGAATCCCCAGCGGCTCCCCCACTGGTCGCGGCTCTCAATGCCGCCGAAATTTTTATCTTTTTCCAAATGCACCAGTCCCTTCGCAGTTTACCGCGCCGGCGCGGCCCTTCTTATCCAGCCGAGATAGCCGTTCGCAGACTGTCCGATGAAGAACAGTTCTCTTTTTCTGACATTCTCGGGCAGTTTTTTCAGTTTGTCCATCACAGGGTCTTTTTGCAAAAGTTCTGCGACCGCATCGTCGCGTCCGGCCTCCGGCGGAAGCTGAGACAAAATCTCAAGCCACAGCTCCATCTGTTTTTTCGCGCGTTCGAAAGCCGCGAGATAATCCGTCAGCCAGCCGGAGTGCGGGAAGCATACTATATCGACATCCTTCAGCGCAAGCAACTTTTCAAGCGAAGCCATCGCAGTATCGTAATAGAATTTATGCGGCGTCGCAGGACGCGTGAAATAACTGCCGTCGTCGAGGCGGAACCAGCAGCCCGCCGCCTCGCCCGCAAAAAGTATCCTGCGTCCGCCAAGCTCGTAGATATACGAGCTGTGGTGCGGCGCATGGCCCGGCGTGTCGATGACGGACAGGCCGGGAATTTCATCGCCGTCTCCAAGCATATTCTCTGCGGGGACGGGCAGCGGCTCTCCGTAGACGTCGCACAAACTTCCGAGCGACGTCCGGCTTCCCGCGATGAGCTTCGACGGGTCAACGAGATGCGGACGCCCCTTAGAGGGCGCGAGCACCTTCGTATAAGGGTGACGCCTGATAAAATGTCCCGCTCCGCCAGCGTGGTCGAGATGTATATGCGTGTAGATGAGATAGTCTATCCTGGGGTCCCCAAGCTCTTCAAGGCGGCGGAAAAGCTCCGGCGACGCGCTCGCCGGCCCCGTCTCAACGAGGATGTTCTGCGCACGCTCTTCGTCCATGATGAGCCAGCCGTCGAGAAACGACTCGAAACCGCCGCGCGGTATCGGGAGATTGATTTTATAAAATCCCTGAAAAAGCTCCGTACAGGCCATGATGCAGCGTCCCTTCCATAAAATTCAAACGTTCGCCGCAGATCCGGCGCGCAGAATAATTTTAGCGCGAAAGGCGATACGGTACTATAATATCCTAAGCGGAAAATAGAAATTTCCCGCGACAGAAAAAGCAAAGGAGAGATAACTCTGCCAAAGCTCACGTGGAAACCCGGCACGATGCTCTATCCGCTGCCACCCGTCATGGTATCCTGCGGCACGATGGAAAAATCGAACATCATCACCGTGGCGTGGACCGGAACCGTGAACAGCGAGCCGCCGATGACGTACGTCTCGGTGCGCCCCGAACGCCACTCCTACGCAATGATAAAGGAGCGCGGCGAATTCGTAATAAACCTGACGACGGAGCGTCTCGTGCGCGCCGCCGATCTCTGCGGCGTCAGGTCGGGGCGCGACCTGCAAAAATTCCGCTTCTGCCGCCTCACCCCCGTTCCGGCCTCCGCGGTCTCCGCGCCGCTGATCGCCGAAAGCCCGGTAAATATAGAATGCCGCGTGGAACAGCGGCTGGCGCTCGGAAGTCACGATATGTTCATCGCAAAGGTGCTAGCCGTAGACGTCGACGAATCCCTGCTCGACGCGAAGGGCGTGCTCCACCTGGAGCGCGTCGGCCTCGCCGCCTACGTCCACGGGCGCTACCGCGCGCTTGGCCGCGAGCTTGGCAAATTCGGATTTTCCGTTCAAAAGAAACAGGAGGCGAAAAGATAAAATGCTAAGATGCGCGATATGCCAGAAGCCGCTGCGCGAATGCTGCGACCTCTTTCACGAGGCGACCGACGAAAACGGCGAAACGGTCGTAATCTGCTACGAATGCGCCGAGGAACACAAGATACCGTTTGAGGACGAGGGCGCGGAAGAGAATTAGCTTCGCCGCCGCATAAAGCCGTAAAAAGTACGCGCGGGACGCTTTGTTGGGGAAGCGTCCCGCGCGCGGTACAGTAAGGGGTTTTTAGACGCTGTATAACAGCTCTCCGTAAGTCGGGTACGGCCAGTATTTTTCCCCGACGAACTTCTCAATTTCATCGGCCGCCGCGCGCAGCGCTTCCATTATCGGGATGACGCTGTCTTTGTAGTAGACGGCTTTTTCAAGTTCTCCTCCCTCCGGCGCGCCGCCGAGGGCTTCTTCGAGTTTTCCGAGGTTCATGTAGAGCGAGTCGGTGTAGCCGCGCAGGTGTTTGAGCATATTTATCTCCATCGCGCAGTCTACGTCAGGACAGGCTTCTTTTATTGCGACCGCCGTTTCGCTGAGCCGCTTCAGGTAGGTGTACGAGGCCGGGATGATGTCTTTGCGCACCATCTCCGCCATCGTCAGCGCTTCGATGCGTATGACCTTGCAGTAATTTTCGAGATGTACCTCGCAGCGCGAACGCATCTCAACTTCGGTGAAGACCTTGTGTTTCGAGAAGAGTGCTATATTTTTCTCGTCGACGTAGTGCGGCATCGCCTCCGGGGTCGTGCGATAGTTAGACAGCCCGCGGCGCTCCGCCTCCGCGATCCACGACTCGTCGTAACCGTTGCCGTCGAAGAGTATGCGTTTGTGCTCGCGTATCGTTTTCCTGATGAGCTCGTTGAGCGCGGCGTTGAAGTCCTGCGCGCCTTCAAGCTCGTCTGCGAACTGCTCCAGCTCTTCCGCGACGACTGTGTTGAGCACGATGCACGGCCCTGCTATCGACTGGCTGGAGCCGAGCATACGGAATTCAAATTTGTTTCCAGTGAAGGCGAACGGCGACGTCCTGTTGCGGTCGGTCGCGTCCCTGCGGAAGACCGGCAGCATATCAACGCCGATTTTCATGTGGCTCGCGGCGCGCCCGTTGTAGGGGCGGCCCTCCTCTATCGCGCCTAGTATCTCGGTCAGTTCGGAGCCGATGAACATCGAGATGACGGCGGGCGGCGCTTCGTTGCCGCCGAGCCTGTGGTCGTTCGCCGCTGTTGCGACGGTCGCGCGCAGCATATCCTGATATTCGTCTACGCCTTTTATCACCGCGCATAGGAAGAGCAGGAACTGCGCGTTCTCAGAGGGCGTTTTGCCCGGGTCGAGGAGGTTCGCGCCGGTGTCGGTCGCCATCGACCAGTTTACGTGTTTGCCGGAGCCGTTGACCTCGGCGAACGGTTTTTCGTGAAGCAGGCAGACTAGGCCGTTGCGGTCGGCGACCTTCTTCATCATTTCCATCGTGAGCTGGTTGTGGTCGCATCCGATGTTCGTGTCGCTGAAAACGGGAGCGAGTTCGTGCTGCGACGGCGCGACTTCATTGTGCTCCGTCTTCGCCATTATGCCGAGCTTCCAGAGCTCTTCGTCAAGTTCTTCCATGAATTTCATGACGCGTGGCCTGATAGCACCGAAGTAATGGTCGTCAAGCTCCTGCCCTTTCGGCGGCTTCGCTCCAAAGAGCGTGCGTCCCGTGTAGCGCAGGTCCTTGCGTTTTTTGTAGAGCTCTTTATCTATCAGAAAGTATTCCTGCTCAGGGCCGACGGTCGTAGTGACGTGCGCCGCGGAATTGTTGCCGAAGAGGCGCAGTATGCGAAGCGCCTGAGCGTTGATGACTTCCATCGAGCGAAGCAGCGGCGTTTTTTTGTCGAGCACCTCGCCGCCGTATGAGCAGAAGACGGTCGGTATGCAGAGCGTATTTTCTTTTATAAATGCGTAGGACGTCGGGTCCCATGCCGTGTAGCCGCGCGCTTCGAAGGTTGCGCGCAGACCGCCCGAGGGGAACGACGAGGCGTCCGGTTCGCCCTTGATGAGCTCCTTGCCGGAGAACTCCATTATTACGGTGCCGTTGTCGATCGGCGAGATGAAGCTGTCGTGCTTCTCTGCGGTGATGCCGGTCATCGGCTGGAACCAGTGAGTGAAGTGCGTCGCGCCCTTTTCAACCGCCCAGTCCTTCATTGCGTTGGCGACGACGTTCGCAACGTCGCGCGGCACCGGCGTGCCTTCCCTGACGGAATTTTTCAGCGCGCGGTATGTCTCTTTCGGAAGACGCTGCTTCATCGTCGCGTCGTTGAAAACCATCGAGCCGAAAATTTCTTCCACCTTTGCCATCAACATCACCTCGCGTACAGCTTTTACTCAATGCGCAGATAATATTACTCTGTGTGCGAGATGTCAATAATTAAGCGCTAAAAAATCCATAATTTCTTGCTTAAAAATTATAAATAATCACATAAATCGATTTATATATTTTTTAAGCGTCTATATTATAAAAAAAGCGCGGCTCCGAACAGCGGGACGCGCGCACGAAAAAGCGGCCGCGCCGCAATGGGCGCAGCCGCTTCGTTTTTATATTTTTCTGTGAAATAAGTGCTACTTCGTCTTCAGCGCGTTGATGACGTCCTGAGTAAGGTCCGTACCGCCGTAGTAGACGAGCGCCTTGTTGACGACGATCGTGACGCCCTTTTTCTTTGCGACCTTCGCTATCGTATCGTTGACTTCCTTGAGGATCGGCGTCATTATCTTCGCCTCTTCCTCGCGCATTTCAAGCTGAAGGTTCTGCACTATTTCGTTCTTCTTTTTCTCGTCGGTCTCTTTATCAAAAGCGGCCTTCGCGGCGTTCGACTTCTTGTTGCCGAGGTCGTTCAGCTGCTTGCGCGCCTGTTCAAATTTCGAATACTGCTGGAGCACCTGCATATCGTCCACGTACCCGACTACATCCTCCGCCGCGTACGAAGCCGCGCCGGCGGCAAAGAGGGCGACGACCGCCAGCAGTAAAGCCACAAATTTTTTCATTCCGTTACCTCCTGTTGATTCTCTTGCTTCTGCTCATACGTTATGACGCACAGAAGAATTTTATAACCTATCTCCGTTATTGTCCATAGGCGAGGAGCGCCCGGCTTCAGCGCCGGACGAGACATTTCGGCCCGCCGCCTATGAGGTCGCGTCGTCCTGCGCGCATAAGCGCCTTTATGACATATTCGCGGTTTTCCGGCATCCAGTACTGGAGCAGCGCGCGCTGCATTTTCCGCTCTTCCGCCCCCTTCGGCACGTAGACTTCTTCGAGCGTGAAGGGATCGAGCCCCGTGTAGTATATGCAGGTAGAGAGCGAGCCAGGCGTCGGCGTGAAGTCCTGCACCTGCTCCGGGCGCAGGCCGCTGTCGCGTATGAACTCTGCGAGCTCCACAGCCTCTTTGAGCGTCGAGCCGGGGTGGGCCGAGATGAAGTACGGCACGAGGAACTGTTTGAGGCCGAGCTTTTCGTTGACCTTCGAGTAACGGCGGATAAATTCCTCCGTCGCCTCGCGGCCAGGCTTTCGCATATATTTCAGCACATTCGGGCTTATATGCTCCGGCGCTATCTTGAGCTGCCCGCTGACGTGCCAGCGGCAGAGCTCTTCGAGAAAATCGTCTTTCTTATCCGCAAGTATGTAATCGTAGCGGATGCCGGAGCGGATAAATACCTTTTTGATTTTCGGCAGGGCGCGTATCCTGCGCAGCAATTCTATATAGCCGGTATGGTCCGCGCGGAGCTTGCGGCATGGCTCTGGATAGAGGCATGATTTGCCCTTGCACGAGCCGCGCCTGACGGAGTCCGGGCACGACGGCTCTGTGAAGTTTGCGGTCGGGCCGCCTACGTCGTGGATGTACCCTTTGAAGCCCGGTTCTTTCGTCAAAAGTTCCGCCTCGCGCAGAATAGACTCGTCGCTCCTGCGCTGTATAATCCGTCCCTGATGCGATGCGATGGCGCAGAATCCGCACTCGCCGAAGCATCCGCGGTGCGTTGTGATGCTGAATCGTACCTCGTCGAAGGCCGGGACGCCGCCCTTCGCGTCATAGTCGGGATGCCACGCGCGCGCGTACGGCAGAGCGTAGACCTCGTCCATCTCCGCCTGCGTCAGCGGACGAGCCGGACGGTTCTGCACGACGCGCCACGCGCCCTGATCCTGTATCAGCCGTTTGCCGCGCAGCGCGTCCTGCTCCGCGTAATAGGCGGCGAAGGCCTCGGCGAATTTTTTCCTGTCCGCGCAGACTGCGTCGAACGACGGCAGCGTCACAGCGTCGTTCGCAAGCGCGGCGTCGTGCGTCTTCCAGCATGTTCCGGCAACGTCGCGCAGAGCCGAGACCGGCTCCCCCGCCGCCAGCCGCTCTGCTATTTCAAGAGACGCCAGCTCCCCCATGCCGAAGACGAGCAGATCGGCGCGGCTATCCGCAAGTACCGAGCGGCGCACAGAATCGCTCCAGAAATCGTAATGCGCGAAGCGGCGCAAACTCGCCTCGACGCCGCCGATTATCAGCGGGATGTCGCCCCACAGTTCGCGTATCCTGTTACAGTAGACTATCGTCGCGCGGTCGGGGCGCTTCCCCGCCTCTCCGCCCGGCGTGTAGGCGTCGGAACGACGCTTCTTTTTCGACGCCGTGTAGTGGTTCAGCATCGAGTCGAGATTCCCAGCCGCCAGCATGACGCAGAGCGACGGACGCCCGAGCTTCGCAAAATCCTCCGTCCCGCGCCAGTCCGGCTGAGACACTACGCCGACGCGGAAGCCGTGCGCTTCGAGCCAGCGCGCGATTATCGCGTGACCGAAACTGGGATGGTCGACATACGCGTCGCCCGTGATTATCAGTATCTCTATTCCGTCCCATCCGCGCGCACGCACGTCCTCCATGCTGACAGGCAGAAATGCGCCGCGCGGCGGTCTCGCGTACGTCTCCGGCTTCGCGCCGCGCGCCGCGCCATTTTTAACGTTCGTTCTCATAGCCACGTCCCCGTAAATAGTTATGGCACGCTGACAGAAATATCAGCGATGCATTATAATTCTATCATTATGGGAAGCCGGCGGGACGCGATGAGGGAATATATTAAAGTCGACGGAATCAGCTACGAGATAAAGAGAAACGCCAGAAGGAAGAACATCGCGCTCGGCGTCGAAAACGGTTCGTTCTTCATCGCAGCGCCGCTTCGGACGACGCGCGAAGAGCTCGCCGCCGTCGTCGGGCAAAGCGGCGAAGAATTGCGAAAGAAGCTCATGCGCCGGCCGGCGGCGCAGGCGCAGGAACACAGATACGAAGAGGGCGAGCCGTTCTACTACCGCGGCGAACAATACCCGCTGCGATTCGTCCCACGCAACGGCGTCTATCCGCTGAAGCTTGAGGAAGGAGCATTCATTTCCTTCAAAGGTCTCACTGCGGAAGAGATACGCCATAACTTCGAGGTCTGGTACAGGCTGCGGCTGCGCGAGATAATACAGCGCGAGTTTCCCGCATGGTGCAAGAAGATAGGGGCCACGCCGCGCCGCGTCTCGCTGAAAAACGCGAAGACTTTGTGGGGAAGCTGTTCGTCCTCCGGCGGCGTAACGTTCAACATCCGTCTGGCTCTCGTTCCGCCTCCGCTCGCGGAGTACGTGATGATACACGAGCTGTGCCACATGTCGGAGATGAATCACTCGCCGAAATTCTGGACGCGCGTGGCGCAATACTGCCCAGACTACGCGGCGCGAAGAAAAGAACTGAAAACAGAAGGCGGAAAATACAGGTGGTGAGGTAAGCGATGGAGACGGCGAAAAAATTTGAATACCCGGAGAACTTTATAAAATATATCGGAACAAGCGGCGGACGCTTCTCGATGATACGCCAGCTCAGAAGCACCGGCGGCCTCTGGTTCCGCTACGGCGGGGTGCAGGGCGTCATAGACCCGGGGCCCGGAAGCCTCGCGCACATCTGCGCCGCGCGCCCCGCGCTTGAAATCGCCTCCGCCGACGTCGTAATGCTCACACACAAACACATCGACCACAGCACAGACGTGAACGTCGTCATAGAGGCGATGACGCACGGCGGCTTCGACTCACGCGGAATGCTCGTCGCGCCGGACGACGCGCTGCGCGGCACGGATCCCGTAGTCCTCAAATATTCGCAGAAAAGGATACCTAAGATAAAAATCCCGGAAGAAGGCGGGAAAATAGAACTCGGCAACGGCGTAGCGGTCGAACCGGTCATACACCTGCACCACGGCGTGGACTGCTTCGGCTACATCTTCCGCAAAGAGGGGCTGCGCGAATGGGGAATCATCAGCGACAGCCGCATGATGCCCTATTTCCGCCAGCGCTACTCCGGCTGCGGCTTCCTAACGGTCAACTCGACCTTCCCCGACAAAAAACCGCGGCTCGACCACATTTCAATCGCCGAAGTGCGCGAGCTGCTCTCGAAAATACATCCAAAACTAGCCGTGCTGACGCACCTCGGCGCGATGCTAACCTCAGACGAAGGCGCGCATTTTCTCGAAAATCTCGATATGCCGGAGACAAAACTGATAGCCGCAACAGACGGTATGACCGTCGACCTCGATACGCTGAAGGTGTACGAGGAGCGCGTGATGCCGCGCGTTGTTGAATACGCGGAAAAATAGCAGCGCCTAGTTATAATTCTGACAAAGAGCCCTCGCACATAACGGAGCGGCTTTATGTCGTTTTGTCTCTTTTCCATTAAAAAGACAAACTGTTTACGTTGCGGCGAAAAAATCGTACTTTTATCGCCAGCTAGCGAGAC
>DVKA01000296.1 GCA_018716365.1 Candidatus Caccocola faecipullorum | reverse complement strand
GACGACTTCCGCGCCGTAGCGCGAGGCGACGTCGGTCATTCTCTGTCCGAATACGCCGTGGACGCAGACGATGACCTTCATTCCCGGCAGGACGGTGTTGGCGTAGGCGGCTTCCATGCCGGCGCTTCCCGTCCCTGGCATCGCCATAGTGAGTTCGTTTTCGGTCTGGAAGACGTATTTCAGCAGTTCGCGCGTCTCGTTCATTATTTCGAGGAAGTCGGGGTCGAGGTGTCCGAGCATCGGCTCGCTCATCGCCCTCAGCACGCGCGCGTCGGCGTTCGACGGACCGGGGCCCATCAGAAGTTTCTCGGAAGTTTTACGGCGCGGCAGCGCCATTCCAGCAGTCAGTTTCATTGTTGTACCTCCCATATATTTTTATAAGTAGGCTAAGCGGCAGCGGCGGAGCCGTAATTACCGCTCGTCGTCATAGGTATATTTGCTCGGGATTTCTCCGGTCTTCCATACGAACTTGCCGGTAAAGCCGTAGACGATCGCTATCATCGGGCAAATCCAGCAGAAGAATGCGTAGGGCACGAAATCGAGCGCAGGAACGCCCAGCGTGCCGGACATATAGACGCCGCAGAGGCTCCACGGAATGAGCGGGGAGACGATGGTTCCGCTGTCTTCGAGCGTACGCGAGAGGACCTGCGGGAGAAGGTGTTTCTTTTTGAATTCGGAGACGAATACGCGTCCGCCGACAACTATCGCGAGAGTCTGGCTGGCAGTCGCGGCGAGCAGGATGATGTTCGTCATGATGACGGTCGTTATAAGTCCGCCGACGCTGCTGATGATAGGCTTGATTCTCTCAAGCAGCCCGGTGAGCAGCCCCGTCTTCTCCATGATCGCGCCGTAGAGCATTCCCAGGATGCCGAGGGCCGCCGTCCAGAGCATACTCTGGAGGCCGCCTCTGTTTACCAGCGTATCGAACTGCGGCAGGCCGGAAGAGACGCGGTAGCCTGAGTCGAGCGTCTTGACGATTTCGCCGAAGCTGCGGTCCTGTATGAAATAGGCGAGGAGCGCCGCGACGAGCGTCGCGATAAGCAGGGTCGGAATCGACGGGTATTTCTTAATAGCCATGCCGATGACTATCACCGGCGGTATCAGAAGGAGCGGCGACATCACGAAATTCTCTTCGATAGCCTTCAGCGTCGCGGCGACCAGCTCGGAGTCCACGCCGTGGACGGAGAACTGCATTCCAAGCACGCCGTAAATCACAAGCGCGATGACGAAGCTCGGGCAGGTCGTGTACATCATGGAACGGATATGGTCGAAGAGGTCGCCCTCGGAAACCGCCGCCGCGAGGTTCGTCGTGTCGGACATCGGCGACATTTTGTCTCCGAGGTAAGCGCCCGAGATGATGGCTCCGGCGGTCATTCCGGGGTTGATTCCAAGCCCGGCGCCGATACCGACGAGCGCGACGCCGACCGTTCCGGCCGTCGACCACGAGCTGCCCGTCGCTATGGATACGACTGCGCAGATGACGGCCGCGGTGACGAGGAATATAGACGGGTTAATCAATTTCAATCCCCAGTATATGATCATCGGGACTGTGCCGCAGGCTATCCACGCGGCGATGAGGACGCCGACCATCATCATGATGATAGTCGGAATGATGCAGATTTTCCCGCCGTATTCGAGAGCGTCGCTCAGCTCGTCCCAGCTTTTCCCGTTATGCCACGCGACCGCGAGCGTGACGGATATGGAGGCGAGCAGGTTGATGTGTATCGGTATATTGATCCACACAACCGAGCAGATCATGGAACCGAGCAAAAATACAAGACAGAAAACAGCCCAGCCTAACGGCATAGCCTGAGGTTTTTCATTAGCGGACATTTGCATACCACCTTAATTTGATATGTAATCAATAAATCCGCATCCGCGGCGCATATCTCGCGCCGCGGAGCGCGGTTATCCCAAAGTTCTGAAATATTGCAGCGTCCAGCCGGTTATGACGGAAAACTTAGTCCTGCTCGTCCAGCTCGGTCTCGAAGAGATACTTGTCTGCGACCTCGGCTATCCATTTCGCATAAGCTTCGAGGCAGACGAATCCTTCTTCGGCGATCGCGTCGGCTGGATTGCCGATATAGCCGGGGCTGTAATCCTTATAGACGGGCATGTAGACGCCGACGGCTCCGCCGTAATAATGCAGGCCGTCCATTTTGACCGACTTTCTCTCGGGCGCGTAATACTGCTCCGCGCCTTCGGTGTTGACGAGCTCAGGCACGACGGCCATGACGCACGCCGTCTCGTCCTCTCCGCCGTGTCCCTGATGATCTTTATTCTTAAGCACCTTCGGCCAGAAGTCGTTCATCGGGGGCACCCAGTCGGCGACGATCGATTTGATGTCGTAATTGTCGGCAAGGTCCTTAGCAGCGACGTGAAGCGCGGCCTCGTCCTCGGAATGGTTGATGCAGAGGATGAATCTTCTGAAACCGCTCTCGTGGAGCGAGAGACAGATTTCTTCGACAAGAGTAATAAAGGTCATCTGAGAAATATAGCAGTTTCCATGCAGATGAAGACGCTCGAACCTGTTGGTCTGCACGCCGAACGGAACGCAGAATCCCGGAATGGCCTTGTGTCCCATAGCCTCAAGTTCCTCCGCGACGCACTTGATGAGCGCGTTGCCCTGGAACCAGTCCGCTCCAAGCGGCAGATGCGAACTGTGGTTCTCTATCGCTCCGAAGGAAAGGATGACCGTGTCGCAATCTTTCTGACGTTCCGCCAGTTCGACCGCCGACATATCAAGCAGCGACTTCGGCCCCTTGACTTCATACAGCTTCTGCCAGTTTCTGATATTACCCATTGTACTGCCTCCTCAGAAAATTTCGCACGCAGCCGGAACGACGCCAGCGTCCGCCTTCCGGCGCGCACAACTAACCCCATTCTATAAATTTTAATTATTAAAATATGATTTTCGATTATTGAATGATGTAAATCTATCACATAGAAATTTACTTGTCAATGAATTTGCAATAAAAATTCAGAAACGCCCGGCGAACGCGTACGGGACGATAAAAGCCGGGAGAAACTTATAGAATAAATTTTTCTGCGGGAAATATAACCAGCCGCCCGGCGGGAGTTTCCACGCGGGCGGCGTTTTGCAGTTTTTCGAAACGTTTGGGAAAAGCTCAGGATTTTGATTTTTCTTCCAGAATCTCAACCATGGCCTTTTCTGTGCCAGTCATTCCCGGAGAGGCGATGTACCCCATATTTTTCATCGTAATCTCGGGCGAAGCGCCGTTTATGCCGTGTATATCCTCAATGCAGACGCCGTTCATCGCAAAATCAACGGAACGGAACGCCGCGTCGACTGCGACGATGCCCTTCATCGTGCAGCCGTGGTTGCCTCCGTCGCAAATCATTCCTGTTATGGAGCTCGCCATATTGTTGACGACGCGCGTAAGCTCCTCAACGCCGCCGCCGCGCAGGTACGCGAGGCCGCAGGCCATGCCAGTTCCCGCGGCTATCGCGCAACCGCAGAAGGCCGAGAGCCTGCCGGAATATTCCTTGATATAGGTGCAGACGAGATAGCTCAGCATCGTGGCGCGGCAAAGCGCCTCGTCGGAATATCCGCGGACACGCGCCGCGGCGTACAGCGGAAGAGTAGCAATAATGCCGTGGGCGCCGGAGCCGGTGATGCTCATTGCAGGTCGGTTCAGCCCGAGCACGCGCGCCTCTATCGCGCCGTTGCACAGAAGCGATGCCGTGGCGGCTTCGTCGTCGGAGATAATTTTCTCGCCGTTTTCCTTAAAAAGGAAATGAGTGAAAGGTGTAACGCCGCTGTCCATCGCCAGCTGAAACAGCTCCATGTTCATATCGTACGCGCTTTTTACGAATTTGATTTCGTCGTAGGGGACTGTTCCGGCATACTCCATAAGCTGAGCCAGGGAATATTCGTGGATCAGACAACCGCTCTGCTCTTCTCCGCCGGCCTCATCGCCGCGTGAAAGGACGTCCTTCCCGTCGACAGTAACCCGCACTATATTCGTGTGCGAATCTTTTATCAGCACCGTCGCCGTATGTTCCGCGTTCGACACGGTCGCTTCTATATAAATGCGGCTGCTGACCATCCCGAGGCGGACCTTTATCCTGCCTTCGGCAACCATTGCGCGGGCTTTCGCGTTATCGTCCTCCGTAACCGCGGCAAGACATTCAAGCCCGAGCTCCGGCTTTCCGGCTATGAGCCCCAGGGCTGCGGCATATTCATTGCCGAAATACGGGCTGTTCGGTATGCCGCAGGTGAAAGCGTTCTTGTACATACCGCTGTTCAGCACGACCTCGACGCGTTCCCCTCCTCCGATCCGCTCCGCCGCGGAGGAAACGGCCAAAGCGATCGCCCCGGGCTCTGTAACGCCGAGCGCCGACTTCATATCGTCCTTGATCAGTTTCGTCAGCACATGCATATTTTACTGCCTCCCCATTACAGTATTAAAAACCAACGCCCCAATAACAAAAAAGCCCGGCAAACCCGGGCTATCTCTGACATATCCAATTATCCGCTTATAGAAAAGCAACAAAAAATGGTGTCAAGGAGGGGAATTGAACCCCTATGGGCTAGTGCCCACTAGATCCTGAATCTAGCGCGTCTACCAGTTCCGCC
>DVKA01000295.1 GCA_018716365.1 Candidatus Caccocola faecipullorum | reverse complement strand
GAGGGCTTTGACTTTCGCCGTGATGCTCGCCTTGCGGCGCGCGGCTGTGTTACGGTGGACGACGCCCTTTACTACCGCCTTGTCCAGTACGCTCTGAGCCTCGTTCAGCCTCTTCGTCGCAAGTTCAAGATCCTTGCTTTCCACCGCTTCGAGGAGTTTCTTCACCGCGTTCTTGCAGCGGGTCTTCCAGAAACGGTTGTAGATGCGGTTTCTCTCAGTGACCAGGACTCGTTTTTTAGCTGATTTCTTGTTTGGCAATGCCGTCACCTCCTTCACAAAGACAACGGAAATCTTACCATAAACTATGGCCCTTGCGCAATACTTCAAAATTTTTCTCGGGAAATTTAATGCGTTTCCTTGCCGTAACGGCGGCTCTATGCTATATTTATCAGGTTGTTTGGGGAATAACCGTGCAATGATAATTCTGAAAAGAATTTGACTTTTTTAGAATGAAGCAATCACGCAGGAGGTGTTGTCTGTGAAAAGAACGTTTCAGCCGCACAATCTGAGAAGGAAGCGCGCGATGGGTTTCCTGGAGCGCTCCGCGACGCCGAGCGGCCGCCGCATTCTTAGGAACCGCCGCCGTAAGGGCAGGGCGCGCCTCGCCGTCTAAGTTCTGGTGGATTTTGGGTTTTCATCTGCCGCGCGCCTCAAGAAGGGCTGGCAGTTTGATTTTGTTTTCCGCACCGGACGTCGCGATTCAGGGGCGCTGGTGCGGTTGTTGTATGTAACGAAGGCGGATGGCCCGGCGCAGGCGGGCGTCGCGGTGGGCAAGAAGATTGCCTGCGGCGCGCAGCGTGTGCGGGGCAGGCGCGTTCTGCGCGAGGCTGCGCGCCGTCTGCTTCCGTGGGTCAGAGACGGCGTCTGGTTCGTCGCGTCGCTGCGCGAGAACGGCCTCGACGCGAACGCGCGCGACGTCTATTACGACCTTGCCGCGTGCATGAAGCGCCGCGGGCTTCTATCGAAAGACTGGCCCGGCGCCGATTGGAGCGTAGATTCAAAACGCGGCTCTTAGGTCGTGCGCTCGCTCTGGTTCTGTTGTTCGCCGTCCGCTTTTATCAGGCGGCCCTCTCTCCGCTGCTCGGCGGCGGCAAATGCCGTTTTTATCCGAGTTGCTCTGAGTACGCCGCCGAGGCTCTGAAGATTTACGGCCCTGTCATCGGGTCGTATCTCGCCGCTTCGAGGCTGCTTAAGTGCGGCCCGTGGCACGAGGGCGGTTTCGACCCTGTGCCGGATCGCGGCGAGATAGCTGCGCGGAAATGGCTCGGAAAGCTCCTGAGGCTGCGGGAGCAGACTTCGAAAGGATAGGTGAAGATCTTGGGTATTTGGGACGGGGCGAGCCAGCTCCTTCTTTCGTTTCTTGAGTTCTTGTACGGGATAACCCATTCGTACGGATTTGCGATCATCATACTCACGCTTATTGTGAGAGTCGCGCTTTATCCGCTGAACCAGAAGCAGATGGTGAGTATGCAGCATATGCAGAAGATCCAGCCGATGCTGAAGGTCATTCAGGAAAAGTACGGCCACGACAGGGAAAGAATGAACCAGGAGACGATGCGTCTCTACAAGGAATACAAGGTGAATCCCGCTGCGGGATGCCTGCCCATTCTGGTACAGCTTCCGATTCTTATACTCCTCTTCAACGTTCTCAACACTTACGACTTTGCCGATACGACCTTCATGGGCGTTTTGCTTGGTTCGTCCGCGACGGCCGGGCTGGGACAGGCCGTCGGCGTCGCGCCGGGGCCTGACGGCATTTACAGCATCTTCGCGGTGCTCAGCGGAATCTTCTCGAATCCCGCCGGCCTTGCGAACGCGGGGCTCTATTTCGGGAACCTCGTTCTTCTCATCGCCATCTCCGTGCTGACATGGGCGCAGCAGAAGCTTTCTGGCGCGGGCAACAATCCGCAGCTCGCCATGATGAACACGATTATGCCCGTCTTCATGGCTTTCATCTGCCTTTCGATGCCAGGCGGAGTAATGCTCTACTGGGGCCTCTCCTCGCTGATAGGCATAGCGCAGCAGTACTTCGTCATGAAAAAGACGAAGGAGCAGCTCGCCATCAAGCCGACTCTGCATAAGAACAAGCCCGTCAGCAAGCAAAACGACGACGATGACGATGAGGACGACGAGGAATAGGCCATGAGAAATACTTCCGATACGGAGCTTATGCCCATGCCTGAAATAGAAAGCCGCGTCGTGGAGTGCTCCTCCGTCGACGAGGCGAAGGCGAAGGGCGCGGAGATATGGGGAATCCAGCCCGACGATATAGACGCTACGGTGATTTCCGAGGATAAGAAGCTTTTCGGCCTTCTCGGCTCGACCTATAAAGTCGAGATAGCGCCGTTCGCTCCGGTCTCCTACATAAAATCCTGCCACTTCGTCAACGAGATGCTCGACAAGATGGATCTCGACCTCATTCCCGAACTTACCGACGACGGCATCATAAACCTGGTGGGCGAAGACGCCGGCGTTGTAATAGGGCGCTACGGCGAGACGCTGAAGGCCCTCGAATATATCACCAACCTCGTATGCCACGACGATATGTCGACGCGCCGCGTGCGCTTCGACTGCGGCGGCTACCGCGCGCGCCGCGAGCAGACGCTGCGCCGGCTCGCCGAATCGATAGCGCGCGAGGCGAAGCGCAAGGGCTCGCCCGTAAGCCTCGAACCGATGTCGAGCTGGGAGCGCCGCCTGATCCACATCGCGCTGCGCGACGACAAAGAGGTTGAGACGCGTTCGATAGGCGAGGAGCCGCTTCGCCGCGTTCTCGTATGTCCGGTAGGAGGGCAGAGGCGCGAAAGAGGCCGCAGGCCGCAGCGCCGCAGCAGCAAGTTCAACTGACGGGCAGACGCGTATGCGTCCTGTGCTGTTTGAGATTTTTAACGCGAAGGTTCACAGCTATTACGCGCTGTGGGCCTTCGCTCTTTTTTTGCTCGTGGTGTGGACGCGGCGCAGGGCGGAGCGGCTCTACGGCATGAGCGACGCCGATGTGTCGTCCGTCCTCGTATGGGTCTACTGCGCAGGGATACTGGGCTCGTTCG
>DVKA01000294.1 GCA_018716365.1 Candidatus Caccocola faecipullorum | reverse complement strand
TATGCATCGCCGTCGAGGAATGGCCCGCGAACGCCTATAAAAGCGCCGCGATCGGCGAGGAGGAGATAGTCCTCGCCGTGCCGCGCGCCTTTCCGGCGAACCGCCGCCTCTCGGAGCGGCGCATAGGCGCGGACGACCTCTACGGCCTGCGCGTAGCGGCGGAGGCTCCGAAGGTCTCCATCGCCGAGTTCGCGGACGCGCCGTTCCTTCTGTTGAAAAAGGGCAACGACATGCACGAGCGCGCGCTAGAAATTTTCCGCCGCGCGCGCGTCGCGCCGAAGGTCATCATGACGCTCGACCAGCTGATGACCTCATACCACATGGCGGCTGCGGGCATAGGCGCGGCCTTCGTTCGCGCCGAGCTGATGAAATACGGCGACGGCGGTCTCTGCTACTACCGTCTCGACGACGAGCACACGGTCCGCAAAATCAACCTAATCTGCAAAAAATCGAGGAAGCTCCCCGGAGTGGTCGAGGAGTTTATAGAATATCTGACGGAGCATTTTCTGGGATGATGACGAGCGCCTGACGAACGGCGCGGATAAGGCCACACAAAAGGGGACGGCCCGAGGCCGTCCCCTTTGCGTTGCTTGTGCGTTTTCTTCGGAAGATTGATTGCTCTTTCGATTATCCTTCGATTGCGATGGTCGTGCTCTTCTTGGCTTCCTCGCCCTCTTTCGGGAAGGTCAGCGAGAGCACGCCGTTTTCAAATTTGGCTTTCACGTCCTCCTGCTTCACGTGTTCGCCGATGAAGAGGCTGCGCGAGCACTGGCCGGTGAAACGTTCGCGGCGGATGAATTTGCCGTCGTCGCCCTTTTCGTCGTTCTCGTAACGGCTGTTCGCAGTCACGGTCAGGTAGCCGTTGTTGAGCTCTATCGCAATGTCTTCCTTCTTGCAGCCCGGGAGCTCGATGTCCGCGGTGTACTGTCCGTCTTTGTCGCGGATGTCCATCTTCATCAGGCCGTTCCACTCGTGTTTGGCGTCCCTGTGGGCGATTCCGAACGGCGCGTCGAAGGCGAAGTCGTCAAAGAAGTTGTCTATACTGTTCTGTCTGAAAATTCTCGGTAGCATGGTTTTTACCCCCTTAAAATTCTGGGTGTCCTCGGCTTTTTCGGTTTCCCGCCGCCTTAGGCATCTCTCATTTCTTTCATGCTGTATTATAGCTATTGGTCAATCTTTGTCAATACCTTTTCTGACCAATTTCTGACCTTTTTAAAAATTGGCAGACAGAACAGCGCTGCGGCCTCCCGCCGTTATTTTTTCAAAGCCCCGGCCAGTCCGGCGCGGCGGAATTTTTCCCAGAAGGCGGAGCGTTCCGCGGGGAACTCCACCGGGCGTGAAAGGCGCTGCTGCTCCGCAACGTTTTCCGCAAGCGGGCGCTCGCACAGCCTCATAGCCCCGGCCGCCGCCCTGAGCAGCTCTTCGCCCTTCGCCGTGTTCGTCAGTATCAGAGAGACGCCGCGGGCGTCGTTCCACTCCGGCGCGTACTTTTCAATGCCGAAGCAGTCGGCTATCGTGACGTCGGAGACGCGGCGCGTGTCGGTGAAGCGGCAGGCGGAGCAGGACGGGCGCGCGATGACGCGCTCGCGTATGAACAGGTCGTAAAACCTGCCGTCCTCGAAAATTTCGTCCGAGCCTTCGAGGCGGTAGGCGAAGCCCCTGTTGCTGTTCGCGCGGCCCCACGGATGGCGCTTCGAGCGGAACCATACCTGCGCGATTTTTCCGCCGCGCTCCGTTTCAAGCAGCTTTTTATATTCCTCCCAGACGAGCGGGCTCGGAATACTGTGGCAGATGAGGTCGCAGACGAAGAGATTTTCCGGCCTTTCGCCGAGGTGCGAAAGCAGCGCCGCGCACTGGCAGGGCGTGCCGGTGAAGAGCACGGGCCTTTTGCCGCGCTCTTCGCGCACGGCGCGGAAGATGCCGCGCATATCGCTCTGCACATATTTTGAAACTCTCATGCGGTCGCGCCCTTCGGCCGTATCCGTTATTTTGTGGACGACGCGCAGATTTTCGTCAAAATCGGCGCCGCAGACCGCGCCGCCGCGCGCGAGTACGATATCCGAGAGGGCGGTGAACGCTCCGCCAGAGGTGGAGCGCATCAGCACGCCGTCGGATTTATGTATCGCCGCGAAACATCTCGGCTCGCGCTCAGCCTTCCACCGCTCGCCCTCCTTTATCGGACAAACTTTTTCGCAGAGGCCGCAGCCCACGCATTTCGCCGCGTCGACGGCGGGATAGAGGAAACCCTCGCCGTCCGGCCGCATCGCAACAGCGCCGCGCGGACAGGCAGCTTCGCACGCGCCGCATCCGCAGCAGTCGCGTTTATCTTCAAACAGCTTTTCCATGTTTCATCCTCCTTCCCTGAAGCCTCTTTTGGATTCAGTTTTTATAAATTTTCGATACTCGTAAAGCTGATAGGCCGCCATACAGAGCCAGCCCGCCGTTATGCCCGCCGCGACCGCGTTGATGCCGAGGCTGCGCGCGAGCGCATAGGCGACGCCTACGCGCACGGGTATCTGGACGTATGTCGCGTAGAGTACGGCCTTCATCATGCCGGCGCCGCGGAAAAAGCCCTGCAGCGTATTGCATACGACTGAAATCATGTAAAAGGCGGCCATTGCGCGCAGGAACAGCGCGGCGTGCGAAAGAGCCTCCTCTTCGCCGGGGCCGAGGAACGCTGAGGCGAGCGCATATGGAAACAGGAAAAGAGCGGCCGCGCAAAGCGCCGTGACCGCCGCGCACATCTGTAACGCGCGCCGCAGGCCGAGAAAAACGCGCCGCTCCTCGCCTGCGCCTTTGTTCTGCGAAACGAACATCATCAGCGAACTTGCGAAGCTGTCGCTGAGCGCCATGACGAAGCCGTCGACGCGCGAGACGGCGTTGAACGCCGCTATCTGCGTTATGCCGAGCGGATTCACAGCCCCTTGAAGGATGAGTATGCCAAAGTAGAGCACAGTCTGCTGCACGCCGGAGACCGCGCCGAACCAAAGCGTCCGACGCAGCAGCGGCGCGCTGACGCGCAGCCACGATTCAGGCGCGAGCGCCGGCAGCCGCAGCTTTATGTAGGCGAATGAAAGCAGAGCGGAAACCGCCTGCGCGAGCACCGAGGCCGCAGCCGCGCCCTCGACGCCGAGCCCCAGGTCGCGCACAAAGAAAACGGAGAGCGCGACGTTCAGCAGCGAGGCGGCGATCAGAAAGACGAGCGGCGCGGCGGACTCCCCAACCGCGCGCATGGCAAACGACAGGAGATTATATGCGAAGGTGAAGATAAGCCCCGCGAAGACGATTTTGAGATACGCCGACGCATCAGGCACAAGCTCCGCGGGCGTCCGTATCAGCGCAAGCAGCGGCTCCGCGCAGAAAATCCCGGCCGCCGACAGCGCGAGCGTGAAAGCCCCGCCCACGGCCGCCGAGGTAGAAAGCTCGTCCCGCAGCGAACACTCGTCCCCCGCGCCGAAAAACTCCGCCATCAGCACGGAGCCGCCCATCGTCACGCCGAGCAGCAGAAAGACCATGACGTTGACTATCGGGATAGCCGTCCCCGTCGCCGCGAGCGCCGCCGCGCCCATCTGCCGCCCCACGACAACGGAATTTGCGACTGCGTAGAGCTGCTGAAAAACGTTCGCCAGCATCAGAGGGAAGGCAAAGGCCATCATATTCCCTGCGACGCTTCCCTTCGTCATATCGCGCACGGCTCCGCCCTCCTTTGACTTTTACGCGTCATTTAAGAAATTTTATGCTTCATATGAAGCATAATAACCTCGCGCGTGACGCATGTCAAGCATTTAAGGCTTTGTGTGATTCATACAAGTCATATATAATTACGTTAAAAGGGGGACGCGGACGATGAAAATGATACTCGAAGAGCGTGCCGCAGCCGCGGCGGGGCTGACGGAGGGCGACAAAAAGGCGCTGGACTTCATAGTGGCGAACAAAAAGAGCGCCTGCTTCCTGTCGTCATACGAGATAGCGGCGCGCATAGGGACGAGCCCGTCGACCGTCGTGCGCCTCTCGAAAAAGCTCGGATACGGAAGCTTCGCGGCCTTCCGCCGCGCGCTCCAGGCCGAAGTCGCAGGCGCTGAGGGAGCCACTCTCGCGGCGCGCAGCGCGAAACGGCTTCCGATGAACGCGGAGGGGGACTTCGCCGCTCTCGCCATATATACGGAAAATCTCAGCGAAACGATAACGTTGGGGGCGACGCCAGAAAACGACCGCCGCATAGTCGAAGCGGCGGACGTCGTCGCCTCGGCGCGGAACGTATATATAATGGGCTTCCGGGCCTGCGCCGGCTTCGCCGCAGCCGCGGCGGTGCAGCTCTCGTGCCTGCGCGCCGGCGTCGTGACACCCGGCGAATGCCGCCCGCTGGTCGACCAGCTCATCGATTTATCGCCCGAGGACGCGATGATAGTCATATCCTTCGCGCGCTATTCCAGCGACGCGTCGCTCGCCGCGCAGATAGCGCGCGACGCAGGATGTCCCGTCATAGCGATGACCGACAGCTTCGCAGCGCCGCCCGCGCGCGGAGCCGCGAAGGTAATCCTCAGCCGCAGCGGCGGCGCGGGCTATCTGGACTCGCATATAGGCTACCTAGCCAATATGGAGAAGCTGCTGCTGCTCGTCGCGCGCCGTCTCGAAAAACAAACTTCCGAACGCCGCGAACGCCTTGAGAAATACCTGCAGCGCACAGGAAGGTTCTAGTCAGCGGCTGCCGTGAGCTCCGGCAGGCACTGCGTCACGTAGTTCAGAAAACGCCGCGCCGCCGGCGAAAGCTCGCCGGGCGAGCGCATTCCCATGATAATCGTCCGAAAGAACGGCGGCGAGATTTCCTTCACGACGACGCCGGCGCTGTGCCCGCGCAGCATCAGCGCAGGAAGGACGCTGACGCCGAGGCCGCAGGCGACCATCGAAACCGTGGCGTCGCCTGTCGAAGAGACCTTCATATCCGGGAGCGGGCCGTATTTTTCCTCGTATGCCTTCACGACCGGATAGGCGTCAGAATCGTCTGTAACGATGAAAGGCGCGCCTCCGAGCTCTGAAAGCGGAAAGGCCTCCGCCGCGCTGAGCGGATGCTCCGGCGGCAGAAGCACGAGGACGGAATCCTCCGCGAGCGCGACTCTGTGAAACTTCTGCCCGCGCCGGGCGCTCAGGAAACCGGCGTCGACGCGGCGCTCCTCTATCCAGCGCTCTATCTCGTCGACGCTCCCTTCAAGAATATCTATCGCTATCTTCGGATAATCCCGCCTGAACGCGCGTATGACGCGCGGCATCCAGTGATAGGCGATGCTCGAATAGCAGCCGACGCGCACCGTTCCAACGTTCACGCCGTTTATCTCCGCCGCCGTCTCACGGAAGCGCTCGTCCCATCGCGCTATCTCGCGCATAACCGGCAGCATCCGCTCTCCTGCGTCCGTGAGACGCACGCCGTTCTTCTCGCGTATCAGCAGCGGGAAGCCGCATTCCTCCTCGATCTTCCGCACGACGAGGCTCACGCCGGCCTGAGTATAGCCGAGCGCGAGAGCCGCCCTCGTAATGCTTCCCATCTCCGCAGCCTTGATAAAAATCGCGCAGCTCTTAGCGTCCACGTCCGCGCCTCCAATTCATAACAAACTATTATGATATACATAATATTTTATTGTTTTACTTATGTCTATAAAAACGTTATGCTCTGACTGCGGCGGCTCTGAAACGCGGCTTGTGTTCCGCATGACGTGAAAAAATGCCGCGCGACCGATTACGCATATAAACATGAGGCCGGATCGATCCGGCCGCTCTCCCTAAAAAAACGCCGGAACCATAGCCCCGGCGTTTTTCTGTGTCCTCTGTATTTTTTCACGCACGGCGGCGCGTTTTTTACAGCATTATCCTGATTACGACTTTTTTTATCGGTTCGGGGGATTTTTCCGCGATGTAGGGCTGGTGGCCGTCTTCGGGGAAGAATATGGAGACGCTGGCTCCCGGGTCGTTGCGCATTATCAGTTCCGTTTCGCCGGAGTAGTTCTGAACGTCCGCCGCGGCGTCGTATTCGCCTTTTTTCGTGAGTTTTGCAACAGGGCGGTAGGCGACGCTTTCGTTTCCACGGAGCGTCATCTGCATGTCGATGCTGCGCATGTGGTTTTCGATGAGCGCTTCGTCCGCGGGCTTCGTCTCCAGCTCCTGCACGAGCGCGAATATCCTGTCGCCATCCACAGCGTAGCGTCCGGCGGGGAACGAGGCGAGGTCGTTGTTTCTGATGAAATCCGCCGCCGTCTTTATTCCGTCGGAGAGCGGGTAGTAGCGTTCTATCTCCGCCAGTGTCGTCCTTATCATCTTTTTTCTTCCTTTCCGCGCGGCTTTACGAAACGCCCATGGAATCCGAGCGGGCCGCGTCCGCGCTTATAGACGGTCTCGCCGCGCACAAGGGTTTCGACGGGCGCGCCGCGTCCCGAGAGGCCGGCGAAGGCCGAGATTTTGTTTTTATATAGCAGGGAGTCTTCGGTTATCGTCCATTCGAGATTCGGATCGAAGATTACGATGTCGGCGTCGAATCCCGGCTTCAGCGCGCCTTTCTGTCCGTAGAGGCCAAATATCTTCGCGGGGTTCGCGGAGAGTTCGCGGGCCATGATTTCGACGGGATATTTTTTCCTGTTCACGGCGTATTCGTAGAACAGCTGCGCCGTGCTCTGTATGCCGCTGATTCCGCCCCACGCGCCGAAGACGCCGTGCGCCGCTTCGTCTTTCTCGTCTGCGCGGCAGGGCGAATGGTCGGAGCATATTGCTGCGAGGACGCCGTTTTTCACGTAGTTCCACAGCGCGTCGCGCGCCTCCTCGGTGCGCAGCGGCGGAGCGCATTTGAAAATCATGCCTTTTTCGAGCAGCTCTTTTTCGCTGAATATCAGATAGTGCATACAGGTTTCCGCCGTGACCGGCGCGCCGCGCCGCTGCGCTTCGGCTATGAGCTCAGCGACTGCGGGATGGCTGACGTGGCAGATGTGCGCGCGTACGCCGAGGCGTTCTGAGAGCCCGAGGACGAAGCGCACGGCGGCCAGCTCCGCTTCGACGGGGCGGGAGTCGAGGAAGTTGCGCCGCGTGGGCGCGCCTTCAGCCGAGAATTTCGCTTCGAGCCCTTTGATTATGTCGTAGTCTTCGGCGTGGAATCCGAGGAGGCCGCCGAATTTCGCCGCTTTTTCCGCGACTTTTTCCGCGGTTTCGTGCGTCAGCGTCTGGTAGTCGTCTGAGACGGGGCCGAGGAATATTTTGTAGGCGGCGCATCCCGCGGCGTCCAGCTCTTCAAGGTCGTCTATGTTGTAGTCCAGCGCCGCGCCCCAGAAGGCGTAGTCTACGGCGGCGCGCCCGTCGAGCGCGGCGAGTTTGGCGTCGAAGGCTTTTTTGTCGAAGAGCGGCGGACGGTTCTGGAGCGGCATGTCGATTACAGTCGTCACGCCCCCTGCGGCGGCGGCAGCCGTGCCTGTCTCGAAGTCCTCGCGCCACGTAAATCCCGGGTCGTTGAGGTGCGCGTGGCAGTCGACGGCCCCGGGCAGGAGGCAGCAGCCGCGCGCGTCCACGTAGCGGAGCGCCTCTTCGCCGGAAAGTTCCCCTACTGCGGCGATTTTGCCGTCTTTCACGCCTATGCCGGCGCGCACGGCGCCGTCTTCAAAAACGGCGGTGCCGCCGTAAATTATCGTGTCAAACATAACGCGCCTCCTGTCGTATGATATGAATCAAGGCGGCGTGTAGCGCGCCGCCTTGCGTCAGTTATGCAAAAGTATGCCGTTAGTCGGAGAGCGCCGCGAGAGCCGCCGCGGCGTCGCACTTGTAGCCCTGCGCGTTGAAGGCGTCGCAGAGCGCGGCGGTCAGGAGCGTCATCTTCGCCGGGCTTGCGTTTACGCCCATGAGGCCGACGCGGTGGATCTTGCCCTTCAGTTCGCCGAGGCCTCCGCCTATCTCTATCTTGTATTTGTCCATGAGATATTTGCGTACCTTCGCCTCGTCTACGCCTTCAGGCGTGTAGTAGGTCGTGAGGCTCGGAAGGCGGTATTTCTCTTCGACGACGAGTTTCAGCCCCATGCTTTCGAGAACTTTCCAGAATTTGCGCGCGCTGTTCCAGTGGCGCTCCCAGCGGTTCTCTATACCCTCTTCGAGGATGATGCGCAGCGCTTCGTTGAGCGCGTAGGTCATGTTTATCGGCGCGGTGTGGTGGTAGAATCTGTCTTCGCCCCAGTAGCGCATGATCATGTTGAGGTCGAGGTACCAGTTTTTGACCGCCGTCGGACGGTTCTTTATCCATTCGCCCATGCGTTTGGAGACTGTGAGCGGCGCGAGGCCCGGAGGGCAGTTGAGGCATTTCTGCGTGCCGCTGTATGTCATGTCGAAGGCAAGTTTATCGACCGGCACTTCCACTCCGCCGAGCGACGTAACGCAGTCTACTAGCAGGAACATTCCCGCGTCGTGGACGAGTTTCGCTATTTCTTCCATCGGCTGAAGGACGCCGGTCGAGGTTTCGGCGTGAACTATGCCGACTATTTTGGCGTCGGGGTTTTCCCTGATGGCTTTCGCGAGGGCTTCGGGGTCGATGGGTCTGCCCATCGGTGATTCGACCCTGACGACTTCCGCGCCGTAGCGCGAGGCGACGTCGGTCATTCTCTGTCCGAATACGCCGTGGACGCAGACGATGACTTTCATTCCCGGCAGGA
>DVKA01000293.1 GCA_018716365.1 Candidatus Caccocola faecipullorum | reverse complement strand
AGAAGCGTCGTGACCCAGCTCGTCTTTATCCAGATAAGCGCCGACGGCTGGAACAGCGCGATGGCGGCGATGATGACGACGATGATCGCCATGTACTTTCCGACGAACTCACTTAATTTCTCAAGAAACCTCATAACTGAAAACTCTCCTCCGCGCGCGAAATTGCGCAAATATTAAAAAATAACGCCCACGTATTATAAGAATCAAGGGGCCGTGCGTCAAACGCGGCGCGAGCCGCGCTCTGCAGCGCAAACACAGGCGTTTCGCGCCGCGCGGCGAAGAATGCACAGGGCGGCGGCGCTTTGGGCAAATAAAAAGAGGGCGCGGCCTCCGCCCTCCTAATTTTTTAAGTTTTACAATATTACCGAAAATTACCTAGCCGCAGTAGCCCGGGCCGCGGTGGTAGTCGTAATAATGGTGTCCGCCGCCGTGGCAGCCGTGCGCCATGTAAGCATCTCCGGGCTCAAGCGCAGCCGCGGCCTCCGAATAGGCCGGCGCGGCGCAGGCCGCCGCGAGAAGCAGAAGCGCGAACGCGCAGAACCCCAGGCGCTTGCCCGACATCCAGTTCTTCAAAGAAATCACTTCCTCCGCATATCTTTCGTCCAGATTATACACCCGCGCGGAAAACTATGTTTCCCCGAGCGCACAAAGATGCTCAGGCGCGAGGCTAGCCTCTGCGCCCGCGGCGTCCGCGCCCGCTCGGAGCCGGGCTCAGCGCCTTCGCAGTCTCGCGTATCAGCCCCGTCGCCGCCGCGGCCTTCCCGCCGCGCTCCTCTCCGTATATCGCCGCGCCGAACGACATCCCAAGCAGCAGCCCCTTCACCAACAGACTCACAGCATCCGACGAACCGTGCATCGCGATCAGCTCCCCCACAGAAATTAGCTTAAGCTTACTGCTGATATTTTATCCTATTTAGTTAGCTTGCGCTACTCAAAAAATACGAAGCCGCAGCTTCCGCCCGCGGGATGAGCGGCATGCCGAGGAAGGCAAAAACGCGCGGCAAACGTTTTTTAACGACCGAGCCGCTCCATCGCCATGCCTATCAGCCTGTCCGCATAGTCGGCCATGAACAGCGGGATATTCAGGAGGTCGCCGTCCAGCTTCAGATTTTCCAGCGAGAGCCGCACCCGCAGCTTGACCTGCTCCGCGAACAGCTCCTTGAATTTGCGGAGGCTTTTACCGCCGACATTGGTTTCCGCCTTAACCTCGATAGGGAATATATCGTTTTCCCTCTGAATCAGGAAATCTACCTCGTACGGAGGATTAACCTGGCTCCAGTAGCGCGGCTCGGTTTCAAACTGCGTCACCAACGACTGAAGCACATAGTTCTCCGATAATGCGCCCTTAAATTCAGTAAAGAGACGATTGCCCTCTCCGAATGCGGTCGGCGCGAGCTGCGCCAGACGGCGCAGAAGCCCCACGTCCGCAAGATAAATTTTGAACGCGGAGAGGTCGTCGTATGCAGAGACCGGCAGTTTCGGCGCGGAGCTTCTGTATACCTTATGCACGAGCCTCGCATCGACGAGCCATTGCAGCGCGTCCTCGTACTCCCGCGCGCGGGCCCCTTCTTTTACTACTCTATATAGGAATTTTTTGTTTTCCCTCGCCAGCTGCGACGGGACGGACTTCCATATCATAGAAATTTTTGGATACTCGCTCACGCTTGGATGCTTCGCGAAGTCGCGTTCGTACGCGTCTATAATGTCGGAGAGCGCCGTCTGCATGGCCTCTGCGTCGCGGGCCTCCGTCCACATAAGCACAGGCTCCGGCATACCGCCGGTCACATAATACATCTTGAGCTTTTCGCACAGAGGATTAAAAAAGGCGTCCGGCAGCGGTTCAATGGCATCCACGCTGTCCATGAACGCAGAGAGGTTCCCGTCGCCGTTTGCCAGGAGGAATTCGCTGAACGTCATCGGATTGACCTGCATAAAGTTGACCTTGCCGACGGGGAAAGAGGCGGGCTTCGCAAGAGCTATCCCCAGCAGCGAACCGGCGCAGACAACGTGATACTGCCGAGCGTTCTCGCAGAAATATTTCATGGAATTGATGACCTTCGGACAGTCCTGCACCTCGTCGAAAATTATCAGCGTCTTCTCCGGCAGAATTTTCTGCCCGCTCGCCAGCATGAGATTCTGCAATATGCGTTCCACGCTTTGAGTGGTCTCGAAAAACTGCCGGTACTCCTCGTTCTCGTCAAAGTTGAAATACGCCGTGTTCTCATAACAGAGCCGGCCGAACTCTTTCAGAAGCCATGTCTTGCCCACCTGCCGCACGCCTTTCAGGATAAGCGGCTTGCGGTAAGGCGAATCCTTCCACTTTATCAGCTGCTGCATAATCAGACGTTTCACAGAAAAATCATCTCACATAATTATGTATATTTACGCCTCTGCGCGGAACCATATGGACGTAATGAAGGTTAGCGGTTTATGTCAGGCTTGATTTCTATGGGGCGATATTTATGTAGGGAATACGCATACGAAGGAGGAGACGCGGGGATGTGGTTGACGAGCGGTTGACGGGAAAAAGGCATAAAAAAATAGCAAGGTCTCGAACTTTACGAAACCTTGCTATCATTGGATTCATGGAGCCGACTTCCAGACTCGAACTGGAGACCCCATCCTTACCATGGATGTGCTCTACCTACTGAGCTAAGTCGGCGCTGGTTTGTTTGCGCGGTAAGGACGCTTTACATAAAAAATGGTGCTAGGAGCTAGGTTCGAACTAGCGTAGGCTCTCGCCGACAGATTTACAGTCTGTTGCCTTTGACCACTCGGCCATCCTAGCACTCACAACGC
>DVKA01000292.1 GCA_018716365.1 Candidatus Caccocola faecipullorum | reverse complement strand
AGAGCTTTAACGTTTTTGTAGAAGGAGTGCGCCGTCTGGAAAGGGACGCATAGCGTAATCAGTATTCGCAAAAGGAGATTTTCATGATCTGGGACTACAATAACGGAATTTACGGCATCGATTCGCATTATGACGGGGATGAAAACTTCGTCTGCGTCTATCTGATAAAGAGCGGGAGCGAGGCGGCGCTGGTCGAGACGGCGCACAACGGCTCCGTGCCGCACGTGCTTGCGGCTCTCGACGAGCTGGGCGTCGCGCGCGGCAGCGTGAGGTACGTCTGCGTGACGCACGTCCATCTCGACCACGCCGGCGGCGCGGGCTCGTATATGCGCGAGTTCCCGAACGCGCGGCTCGTCGTGCATCCGCGCGGCGCGCGCCACATGATAGACCCGGCGAAGCTCGTCGCTGGCGTGCGCGAGGTCTACGGGCCGGAGGAGACGGCGCGGCTTTACGGCAAAATCATCCCCGTGCCTGCGGAGCGCGTCATAGCCGCGCAGGACGGCGAGACGCTCGAAATCGGCGATATGCGCCTCGAATGTCTCGACGCGCCGGGCCATGCGAAGCACCACATGGTTTTCTTCGAGCGGACGACGAAATCGCTCTTCGCTGGCGACGCTTTCGGGATTTCGTATCCGTGCATGGATGCACCGGGCGGCAAGTGGGCGCTCGTCACGGCTTCGCCGGTGCAGTTCGACCCTGAGGCGATGAAGGCGACCATCCGCCGCATAACAGCGCTCGCGCCCGAGGCCGTCTATCTGACACATTTCGGCAGGCTGACGAACATCGGCGAAATCGCGGCGAGCCTCATGGACGGCGTTGACGAGTACGTGAAAATCGCGCTCGAATCGCGCGGCGAGCGCGCGGAGCTCAGCCGCCGCCTGACGGAGTTTTACCGCGAGATGATAACGCGGCACGGGCAGGCGGACAGGATGGAAGAGCTGGAGAGGGCGCACCGTTGGGATCTTGAGCTCAACATTCAGGGGCTCGCCTGCTGGTATGCGCAAGGGCGCGGAAAATGAGGCGGGCGGGGAAATTTTTCGCTGCGGCGGCGTTATGCTTCGCCGCGGCGCTGATTCTATCCGCGGCCTGCGCCGCAGGAGAAGCGCGGTATGTCAAGATAACGGCGCAGGAGGCCAAGGCGCGCATGGACACGGGGCGCGCGGCCGTCCTCGACGTGCGCACGAAGGAAGAATACGACGAGAAGCACATCCCCTGCGCGCTGCTCATTCCGTACGACATGATAGAAAAGGGCGCGCCCAGGCTGCTGCCCGACAAAGACGAGGAAATCCTGATATACTGCCGCTCGGGGCGGCGCAGCGCCATCGCGGCGAAGAAGCTCGCGGAAATGGGCTACACGCGCGTATTCGACTTCGGCGGCATAATCGACTGGCCCTATGCGACGGAAAGCACCCCGGCCCTCTGACAGCCGCGCGCCCCGGGCGGGAAGCCCGGCAGGGAACGCTAGCGGCGGGGCCGCAGACGGCATAAAGGAGATGAGATATTGAAAACGCTGAAAACTTTCGCCATCGCGCTGATACTGCTCGCGGCGGCCGTATGCCAGTCGGAGGCGGCGCTTTCGCACGATCAGGCGAGGAAGGTATGGAACAAGGTCGCCGTGCCGACTGGGCTGACGGCTCTTCCCTTCTCCATAAAAGAAGAGGAAGTCCCCAACGCGTGGGTCACGAACGGCGAATCCGTCACAGTCACGACGGGGCTGCTGAACCTGCTCGACACGGAGGCCGAGCTGTACGCCGTGTTCGCGCACGAAGCGGGCCACGTGAAGCTCAACCACCACCAGAGCGGCGCAAGCCGCGCGGCGGGCCTCTCGCTCGCCTCGGCGATACTGGGCAACATACTCGGCGACGGCCTCGCCGGCGTCGCGGTCAACATAGGCGCGAACCTCGTAAATTCCGGCTGGAGCCGCGAGCAGGAAATAGCCGCGGACGACTACTCCGTCGAGCTCGCCTACTCGCAGGGCGAAGACCCGGTCGGAATGTACAGCGCCATCAAAAAGCTCTCGTCAGTGAGCAAGACGCAGCCGAGCGGCTTCAACTCCCACCCGCCCGACGACCGCCGTATGCTCCACATCAGAAATAAAATCCTCGCGCTCGACCCGAACGCGAAGTTCCCGGACTAAAATGGCGCGCTTCGATACGATTTTATGGGACGTAGACGGCACTCTGCTCGACTTCGCCGCGGCGGAGGAGGCGGCGATACGCTCGCTATTTGCCGACTTCGGCCTTGGCGTATGCACGGACGCGATGCTCGCCCGCTATTCCGAGATTAACAGAAATTACTGGCGCGCGCTCGAACGCGGCGAAATGACGAAGCCAGAGATACTCACGCGCCGCTTTGAGGACTTCTTCGCAGCCGAGGGGCTCTCCGGGCCTTCGCCGGCGGAGTTCAACGCGGCATACCAGACGCGTCTCGGCGACACGATAGTGTACTGCGACGGCAGCGACAAACTCGTCGCCTCGCTGCGCGGCAAAGTCCGCCAGTACGCGGTCTCGAACGGCACTGTGGCGGCGCAGACGCGGAAACTCGCGCGCTCCGGCTTCGACAGGCTCATGGACGGGATATTCCTCTCCGAGCGGATAGGCTGGGAAAAGCCCGCGAAAGAATTCTTCGACGCCGTCTTCCGCGAAATAGGCGAAGAGCGGCGCGCGGGCTCCATAATCGTCGGCGATTCGCTCACAAGCGACATAGCCGGCGCAAACCGCGCCGGAATCAAAAGCTGCTGGTACAACCCGCGCGGCGCGGAAAACGGCACGAATGCGAAGCCGGATTTCGAAATAAAGGATTTGAGGGAGATCTTAGAGATTTTGTAAAAGATTCGGCAAATTAGATTTTCCGAAAAGCGGAATAGAGGCCGGAGCTGCGAGCCCCAGCCTCTATTTATGTTCTAACTTCAGCCGCGTCCGCGCGTTATTCCTTCACGTAGGCGCAGATGTACTGCACGGGGACGTAGCAGCGGAGGCCGTATTTGCTGTTCGCGGGGACTTTGAAGGCTTCGCCGGCCTTCATGTACTTCCATTCGTCGGAGCCGGGGAGCTGCACTTCGCACTCGCCGTCGGTGAGGTCCATTATCTCCGCGTCGGCGGTGCCGAATTCGTATGCGCCGGGCATGAAGATGCCGAGCGTGCGCTTCTCGCCGTCCGCGAGCCAGAGCGTGTGGCTGATCACCTTTCCGTCGAAGTAGACGTTGGCCTTGGTTTCGGCGGTTACATGTTCAAATTTTTCGATCATGACGAGCCCTCCTGTGGGAAATAAAATATTGCGATGCATAAATAATAGTGTCCTTTTGCCGCTAAGTCCAGTACAATAACGTTCGGGTATATCTGCAAAACAGGGAAGAAGGACCGGAAATGTCTTTATGTTATATGTTTCATAAGGGGCGCGTGATTCTTGCCGGAGGCGGGCGCGTGCCGGAGCGCGGCGAAGTGCCCGAGGGGCTCGCCGCGAAGTTCGTGAACTCGGGGCTTGTGGACAGGGAGGGCGCGGACGACGTCTGGGCCGAGCTCGCGGGCGAGTGCGAAATTCCCGCGGGCTTCGAGGCGCAGGAGCGGCGCACCTGCTGGACGACGGCGGGCGAGGAGCAGTTCTTCCGCATCGGCAAGGCTTTCCACTACATGGACTGGGAGCGGACGCACAAGTTCTGCGGCCGCTGCGGCGCGGCGAACGTCTTCGACGACGGGGAGTGGGCGATGCGCTGCACGAAGTGCGGCGAACTCATCTACCCGGTCATCTGCCCCGCCATCATCGTCTGCGTCGAGCGCGACGGGAAGATACTGATGGGCCACGGAGTTAATTTCCCACCCGGGCGTTACAGCGTGCTCGCTGGCTTCGTCGAGCCGGGCGAGAGCCTTGAGGAGTGCGTAGCGCGCGAGGTCTACGAGGAGACGAAAATCCGCGTCAAAAACGTAAAATACTTCGCAAGCCAGCCGTGGGCCTTCCCGCGCTCGCTGATGCTCGGCTTCACCGCCGAGTGGGAGTCGGGCGAAATCTGCCCCGACGAGGGCGAGATAGAGGATGCAAAGTGGTTCGCGCCGGACGAGATTCCGGAGTACTACCGCGGCGTCAGCATATCGGCGCGGCTTATCGAGGACTTCGTGCGCAGGCACGGAGGAGGCGGAGAAAAATGTTCGGCGAAAAAGGGCTGATACAGGTCTACACCGGCGACGGCAAGGGCAAGACTACGGCGGCGCTCGGCCTCGCGCTGCGCGCGGCGGGGCGCGGCGCGAAGATAGCCTTCGTGCAGTTCATGAAGGGCAGCCCCGTTTACGGAGAAATCGTCTCGCTCGCCATGCTGCCCGGCGTCACGCACGTGCGCACGGGACGGACGCAGTGCATCTTCAAGGGCGACGAAACGGAGGAGGACTTCGCCGAGGCGCGGCGCGGGCTGAAGCTCGCGGCGGAGTTCATGAGCTCCGGCGAATACGACCTCGTCGTGCTCGACGAGATAAACGTGGCCGTCGACTTCGGCCTGCTGACGGCGGACGACGTAGCCGCGGCGCTCGACAAAAAATCCGAGGGTACGGAAGTCGTGCTGACCGGGCGAAACGCGCCGCAGGAGTTCATTGACCGCGCCGCGCTCGTCACCGAGATGCGCGAGGTGAAGCACCCATACCGCGACGGCGTGCAGGCGCGCGCGGGCGTCGAGTTCTAGCAGGAATTTTCGCGGCGCTTGACAAAAACGCCATTGCAGATTAAACTTATAATTGTTTTAGATAACGTGCTCACGGGCGCGCTAAATGTGTGGGAAAAACTATCAAGATAAAGAACTCTAAGGAGGAGAATTTTTATGTCAACGAAAGATAATCTCGCAGCCGCATTCGCCGGGGAGTCCCAGGCCAACCGCAAGTACCTCATGTTCGCCGAGCAGGCTGAAAAAGACGGATTCAAGGGCGTAGCGAAGCTCTTCCGCGCCACTGCCGAGGCCGAGACCATCCACGCCTTCGCGGAATTCCGCGCCAACGGCGGAGTCGGCACCACCGCCGAGAACCTCCAGGCCGCCATCAACGGCGAGACCTACGAGTTCAGCG
>DVKA01000291.1 GCA_018716365.1 Candidatus Caccocola faecipullorum | reverse complement strand
GGTCTCTGACCCACTTCATATCAAGCATTTTATTCTTCTGCTCCCCTCATGTTTCTTATCTCTTTCATCAGCTTCGCCGTTTCGAGCGCCGCGAGCGCCGCTTCGGCTCCCTTGTTGCCGGCCTTGCTGCCCGCGCGCATAAGAGCCTGCTCAAGATTGTCACAGGTCAGTATGCCGAAGGCGACAGGGACGCGGTGTTCGAGGCCGACGTGCGCAAGCCCCTTTGCAGCCTCGCCAGCGACGTATTCATGATGCGTCGTGTCGCCGCGTATGACCGCGCCGAGCGATATTATCGCGTCGTACTTTCCGAGCAGCGCTATCTCCTTGGCTACGACGGGCTGCTCCCACGCGCCCGGCGTCCAGTAGAGGTCGATGTCCGAAAAGCTCACGCCGTGACGCGAGAGAGCGTCTTTCGCCCCGTCTATGAGCTTAGAGGTGATGAGTTCGTTGAAGCGCGAGCCTATTATCGCGAATCTCAGCCCGCTTCCTATCATGTCGCCCTGTATGGTGCGCATTGAAAATTTCCCCCTCCGGTAATTTTTATAATTTTACTTGCAGCTTCCGCCGCACTGTTTGCAGTACGCCTTGTCGTGGAGCATGTGTCCCATCCGGCAGAGCTTCGTATTGAGATATTTTTCGTTGTACGGGTTCGGCGGTATCTCTATCGGCACGCGCTCCGTTATTTCGAGGCCGTAGCCCGAGAGGCCCGTTATCTTGACTGGGTTGTTCGTCATAAGGCGCAGCTTTCTCAGGCCGAGGTCGGCTAGTATCTGAGCGCCGATGCCGTAGTCGCGCTGGTCGGGCGCGAAGCCGAGCGCTACGTTCGCCTCAACGGTGTCAAGCCCCTTGTCCTGGAGGTCGTATGCTTTGAGCTTCGCGAGCAGCCCTATGCCGCGTCCCTCCTGCCGCAGGTAGAGCAGGACGCCGCGCCCTTCGCGCTCTATCATAGACATTGCGGTGTGGAGCTGCGGGCCGCAGTCGCATCTCAAGGAGCCGAGCAGGTCGCCCGTGAAGCACTCTGAATGCACGCGCGTCAGCACAGGCTCGTCGCCGGATATATCTCCTTTGACGAGTGCTATATGCACTGCGCCGGGGTTGTCGCCGTAGGGGCTTGTGTATGCGTGGCAGATGAAGTCGCCCCACTGCGTCGGCATCGGGACCGTTACCTCTTTTTTAACAAATTTCTCGCGCATGACGCGGTAACGGATGAGTTCTTCGACGGAGATTATCTTGAGCCCTTCGCGCGCCGCAAATTCAAGCAGCTGCGGAAGGCGCGCCATCGTGCCGTCTTCGTTCATTATCTCGCAGATCACGCCCGCGGGGTTGAGTCCCGCAAGGCGCGTTATGTCCACCGCAGCTTCCGTGTGGCCCGCGCGCTGAAGCACGCCGCCGGGGCGCGCCGCGAGCGGGAACATGTGGCCTGGTTTCCTGAAATCGCCGCCGATAGACTGCGGGTCGGCGAGCGCGCGGGCGGTCATCGCCCTTTCTGCCGCTGAGATGCCAGTCGTCGTGCCGTGCAGTTTGTCTACGGAGACGGTGAACGCGGTGCAGTGCGCGTCGGTGTTGTGCTCTACCATCGGTTCGAGGCCGAGGCGCTGCGCCTGCGCGCACGATATAGGCACGCATACGAGGCCGCGCGCCTTCGTTATCATGAAATTTACATCTTCCGGCCGGCAGAAATCGGCCGCCATCACAAGGTCGCCTTCGTTTTCGCGGTTCTCGTCGTCGGCGACGATTATCATTTTTCCAGCTTTTATATCGGCTATCGCCTCTTCGATCGTATTGAACATTCTAAGCCTCCCAACTCAGTTCCAACCATACTCGCTTAGTTTATCCCAAGTGAGAGAATTTTTCATCTTTCCGCCCTCTTTTTTTTCTCCGAGCGCGGCCTCGACGAATTTCTTCACATATTTTCCTATCATGTCGGTCTCTATGTTGACCCTGTCGCCCGTGCGGAGGCCGCCTATCGTCGTCTCCGCGAGCGTCGTCGGTATTACGCCGACGGAAAAGAATTCAGCCTCCGCGTCTATGACGGTGAGGCTGACGCCGTCGACGGTCACGGAGCCTTTCTCCACTATCCCGCCGAGCAGATGCTCGTCCGCCGTGAAATAAATTTTGCGCGTATCGTTGAGAGCCTCTATCTTCGCAACTTCCGCGACGCCGTCCACGTGTCCCGCGACAAGATGCCCGTCTATCCGCGTGTCGAGGCGCATCGCCCGTTCCAGATTCACGAGCGAGCCTGTGCGCAGCCCGCCGAGTTTCGTGCGCGCTAGCGTCTCCGGCATCATCTGCACACGGAACGAATTCGCGTCCATGAACGTGACGGTCTGACAGGCTCCCGATATTGCCACGGAGTCGCCGTGCCGCAGCTCCGGCGCTATCGCCGGCGCGTATATTGAAAGCTCCGTAACGTCGCCGAGCGGCGTTATCGTAACTACCGTGCCAACAGTCTCTATAAGTCCGGTGAACATCCAAACACTCCCCTGACGAGCATATCTTCGCCGCAGCGCGAAACTTCGCGTATTTTCAGCTCCGGCACGCCGCCCATCGAAGCAAACGACGCGCCGTCTGCGAACGAAGGGCCGCGTCCCATTATTTTCGGGGCGGCGAAGAGCGCGAGCTCGTCGCAGAGCCCGGCCTTTACGAAGGCCCCGGCGACGCCGGCTCCCGCCTCGACCATCAGATAGTTTACACCATCGGCGCAAAGTTTATCCAGAACGGCGGCGAGGAAATTATCTTCTGCGATATACTCGACGCGAGCGCCCGCGCGTTCGAGCGCTTCTCCTTTGGCGCGCGGCGCGGAATCGAGCGTGAATATCACAGTTCCGCCGCCTTCCAGAATTTTCGCGGAAAGCGGCGTGCGCAGCCGCCGGTCGAGAATTACGCGCATCGGCGTGCGCCCGGGCGCGTCGCGCACCGTGAGCTGCGGATCGTCGGCGAGCACCGTGCCTATGCCTGTCAGCACCGCGTCGCTCCCGGCGCGCATGGCGTGGA
The DNA here is from genome assembly GCA_018716365.1 of Candidatus Caccocola faecipullorum. Taxonomy (GTDB): domain Bacteria; phylum Synergistota; class Synergistia; order Synergistales; family Synergistaceae; genus Caccocola; species Caccocola faecipullorum. The sequence continues at coordinate 1,967 of DVKA01000291.1, read as the reverse complement.
CTGCGGCGCGCGACTCAGGCCCAGTTATCCATTTGCTTTCGCCGTTTTCGAGCGCGATTTTGCCGTCGAGCGACGCTGCGATTTTCAGCGTCACCCACGGGCGTCCGTGCGTCATGCGGCGGATGAAGCCGCGGTTCATCCAGCGGCATTCGTCTTCGAGCACGCCGGCCTTGACCTCTATCCCAGCTTTTACGAGTTTTGAAAAGCCCCCGCCGTCGACCCTCGGGTTCGGGTCGCGCATTCCGGCGACGACGCGCGCGACGCCCCGTTCTATCAGAAGATCCGCGCAGGGCGGCGTTTTTCCGTAATGCGAGCAGGGTTCGAGCGTCACGTATGCGGTCGCTCCGCGCGCCGCCTCGCCAGCGTCGCATACGGCGTTCACCTCGGCGTGGGGGCCGCCGTATTTTTCGTGCCAGCCGCGCCCTACGATCTCCCCGTCGCGCACGAGGAGGCAGCCGACCCTCGGGTTCGGGCTGCATTCCATGCCGCGCGCCGCCAGTTCGAGCGCGCAGCTCATATAATATTCGTCAATCTTGCTTTGCGGCAGCGCCATCTACACGCGCCTCCTTCGTCATTTTTTCCGTCTCGGTCTCTTCGTTGAGCTTTGCGAGTATCCTTTTTGCAAGCGCGGGGCCTATGCCCGGCGCGGCGGCGAGCTCCTCGGGCGGCAGGTCTTTTATGGCGCGCACGCTTCCGAACTTCGTTATCAGCATCGCAGCCTTCGCCCTGCCGATCCCCGGCACTTCCTCTATCTTGCTGCGCGTGAAGCTCTTGCCGCGCCGCGTCCTGTGCGACGTTATCGCAAAGCGGTGAGACTCGTCGCGCACGTGCTGCAAAAGGCGCAGCACTGGGTCGGTGTGGTCGAGCCTCACCGGCTCTTTCCGGTCCGGCATATAAACCTCTTCAAATTCCTTCGCAAGCGAAATTATAGGGATGTTGTGAATCCCAAGTTCGTCGAGCGCCTGCATCGCAAATTCAAGCTGCACCGGGCCTCCGTCTATGAGTATCAGCTGCGGCAGCGGCTCCTGCCCTTCAAGGCAGCGCTTGTAGCGTCGCGTCAGAGTCTCCTTCATCGAGCGGAAGTCGTCTATCCCCTCGACGGTGCGGATGTTGAACTTGCGGTAGAGCGACGGGTTCGGATAGCCCTGTTCAAAGACGACTGCGACGCCGACGGTGAAATTCCCCGCGCTGTGCGAGATGTCGAAGCCGTCTATGCGCCACGGCAGCACCGGCAGATGGAAGGTCTTTTGCATGGAGTTCAGCACCTCCCAGAAATTGTCCTTGCCTGACGGGATTTCGGGAATCGTGTTCTGCTGGCGGCTGACGCGCCAAATCGCGCGTATCGTGTCGCGCAGGTGCGCCGCTTCCTCGAACTTCAGCTCGCGCGCCGCCTTGTCCATGCGCTTGCGCAGGCGCTCGACGAGCTCCGCGCCATGGCCCTGAAGCAGCAGCGCGACGTCCGCGACGCGGTCGCGGTACTCGTTCTCGGTGCAGAGGCCACAGCATGGCGCGAGGCAGCGGCCGAGAGAATATTTCATGCATGGCCGGCCGTTCTGCGGCTTCGCCTCCGCGCCGCCGCAGGACCGCAGCGGCAGATAGCGCTCTACGAGGCGCAGAAGCGCGCGCACCTCGCTGACGCGCACGTACGGGCCGATATAGACCGCGCCGTCGTCCATCTTGACGCGCGTCACGATGATGCGCGGATGCTTCTCCGCCGTTATCTTGATATACGCGTAGCGCTCGTTCATCTTGAGGTCGACGTTAAAGAACGGCTGATAAAGCTTTATGAGCCTGTTTTCGAGGATGAGCGCCTCAATCTCCGTCTCCGTTCGCATTGTCGAGATGTCGCGTATCGTCTCGACGAGCTTGTTCAGCCGCGGCGAGGCGTGCGTGTGGCGGAAGTACGACGATACGCGCTTGCGCAGAGACTTCGCCTTGCCGACGTAGATAATCTCGCCGTTCTCGTC
>DVKA01000290.1 GCA_018716365.1 Candidatus Caccocola faecipullorum | reverse complement strand
CGCGATTTTATGGAAGATAACATAAAAACAAACGAAAGCGGGCTCTTTTCACCTATTTTCATGCGGCTGCTGATACCCTTCGGGTTCGCCTTTTTCGTCAGCACGTTCATCGGCAGCATTACATCGATGATAGCGCCGCATATCACGGCGGACTTCGGCCTTTCTCCGGCACAGCTCGGAGGATTCATATCGATCAACCTGGCGGCTTTCGGTCTGGCGCAATTCCCGCTCGGCGTCATGCTCGACAGGTACGGAGGGCGGAGCACGCTCATCTCGATGCTCATACTGGCCTTCGCCGGTACGTTGCTTTTTGCCTCAGCGAAGCACTACGCCGCGCTGCTGACGGCGCGCGCTATCATCGGCGCCGGCTTTGCCGGAGCGCTGCTCTCATCGTTTAAATCTTTCACACACTGGCTGCCTAAGAGAAGGCTGCCGCTCGCCTTCAGCATACAGAGCTTCGTCGGCGGCGCGGGCTTCATGGCGGCGACGCATCCCGTAACGCTGGCACTCGAATATTTTTCGTGGCGGCAGATAATGTTTGCAAGCGCTGGAGCGGTCGCCATATCAATCGCGATGCTCGCCTTCTGCGCGCCGCGCGAAGACTGCGGAGAGGATGTACGCGGGGAGACGCTGCTGCGCTCGTCCCTTGAGATGCTGCGCTTCGCAGCCGACAAACGGCTCTGGTACGTCGCGCCCGTCGTTACTGCGACGGAGGCGGTGCTGTATTCGTTCGCCTATCTATGGATAGGGCCGTGGATGCGAGACGCGGCCGCGCTGGATGAACGCAGCGCCGGGCTCATGATGCTGCTCAGCTCTGCCGGAATAGCGGCGGGGTATCTCTTCAACGGCGTGATAGCGGATTTCTGCTCGCGCTGGAAATGTATGACGTGGGAGCGTCTGTACGCCTGCACGGGGCTGCTCTTTACTGCGCTTGTGGCGGGGCTGGCTTTCTTCGGCGGCAAAGCGGCGCCTTTGTGGTGTCCCGTCATGTTCCTTTCCACGGTGACGATGATCTCCTTTCCTATAATCGGGCGGCTCTTCGACGCTGCTGAAACGGGACGCGTTTTCTCTCTGCTGAATTTCATAATTTTCGCTGCGTCGTTCCTCATGCAGTGGCTCGTCGGCGTCATTCTGAATTTTTATCCTGTCTCTGGCGGGCATTTCTCGCCGGACGGTTACAGAGCGGCGCTTCTCGCGGTTTTTGCAGTAAACGCCGCGGCTGCTCTGCACCTCTGTATATATCTCCCTAAGATAGAAAAGCTGAGGAAATTTTAGAAATCCCGGAGATTGATAGACGAAAGACGCCGCTTCCGCGAGGGAGGCGGCGTCTGCGTTTTCAGATGGAGTAACGTAAAACCGGCGGTTTACCAGTTCTTCGCCTGGATTTCGAAGTAAGCCTGCGGGTGCTGGCAGACGGGGCACTTCTCGGGAGCCTTGTCGAGTTCAAAGACCGCTCCGCAGTTGCGGCACTTCCAGAAAAGCTTGCCGCCCTTCGCAAATACGGTGCCGTCCTCAACGTTCTTCGCGAGCTCGCGGTAGCGCTTCTCGTGCTCGGCCTCTACCTTCGCTATACCCTCGAACATAACGGCGAGGTCGTTGAAGCCCTCTTCACGAGCCTCCTTCGCCATGCGCGGATACATCTCCGTCCACTCCTCATGCTCGCCGGCTGCTGCCGCGAGGAGGTTGGCAAGCGTGTCGCCTATGCCGGAAAGGGCCTTGAAGTGAAGCTTCGCATGCTCCTTCTCATTGTCGGCGGTCTCCTGGAAGATGGCCGCGATCTGCTCATATCCGGCCTTCTTCGCAGCCGACGCGAAGTAGGTGTACTTGTTGCGGGCCATAGACTCGCCGGCAAAAGCTTCCCACAGGTTCTTCTCAGTCTTGCTTCCCTTTAATTCCATCGCAAATTCCTCCTAAGAGTTATAGTTGCCACACTAGCCTATATTGTATAACTATCGGAAAAATAATCAAGAAAGAATATTCCGCGCGCGAATGTAAAAACTGGAGCGGCGCCGACGCCGCGGGCCGCTCCAGTTTTTGCCGTTGTTAATCATTTTGCAGAGATTGCTTCCTCAGCTCCACTGGTCGCCCTGCGAGAAGAGCGGATGCTCTTCTATCTCAAAGCGGCGGCGCGGCGGGCGGAGGCCGTAGTCGTAGACGTTGATGTCTCCCTCGGAGTAGTTTTCAAAGTAGAGGTCGAAGCCGTTGCGGTTCAGCGCGATGAACGCGTCCTCGAAGGTCTTGAACGAGAGATAGTCGAAGATGACGGACGTGCCGGTGCAGAAGCAGACGACGGGGCCGGATTTTTTGCCGGAGCCGGCTGCGAAGGCCCAGACCTCTTCGTCCGTCTCGGGAGAGCGCACCCACCAGCGGCAGTCCGACGGGTCGAGTCTGAGCAGATTGTGCGGCGCGCCGTTTTTGCACGGCTCTCCGGAGCTGCCCTCGACGGCGCAGGAGAAGAAGTTGTAGCGCGAGCCGAGGTATTTTTTGTTGAATTCCTCGGCGACCTTGATCGCCTCCTGCGGCAGCAGGACGTTGAGCAGAGAGACCCATTTTTCGGATATCGGGCCGTAGAAGGCTTCCGCCACCGCGCCCGCGATGCAGGCCTGAGTGTCGGAGTCTCCGCCGAGGGAGACTGCGTTGCGCAGCGCGTCCTCGAAGGAGTCGGAGTCGAGGAACGCTATGAGCGCCTCGGGCACGCTGCCCGGGCATGTTGCGTCGAATTTGTAGCCGCGTCTTATCTTGCCGACGGTGCGGCTCAGGTCGTAGCCGAATTCCTTTTCAACGTATTCTTTTATCTCGTCCTTGGACTTTCCCGTGCGCGCGAGGAATATCGCCGCGGCGACGACCGACGCGCCCTTTATGCCCTCGGGGTGGTTGTGGCTCGGCTCTGCGCTTTTCTTCGCCTCGGCTAGGACTTCGTCGAGCGTGTCGAAGGCCCACGCGACGGGGGAGACGCGCATCGCGGAGCCGTTGCCGAAGCTTTCGCCCTGTTCCTTCTCGTCGGAGAGGCACCATCTGAAGAATCTGTCGCCGTATCCGGCGTTCGGATAGCAGCGTCCCCAGTATTTGAATACCTCCATGTAGCCGTAGCCGTGCAGTATCGCGTCCGCCGTCGCAAGCGTCAGGACGGAGTCGTCCGTGAAGCGGCTTTTTTCGGAGATGAAGTCGAACTCTTTGCTTTTATGCGGGGCGCGCTCAAAGACCGAGCCCACTATATCGCCTACGAGAGCTCCAAGCATTTCGTATCACTCGCCTATTGCCGTAGATTTTTCAACAATTATACTACAAGCCCTTTTGCTCTGGGCTTTCGAAATTTCCGCCGAGGTGCGCGGCGTCGCCCATGAGGCTCATTCTCGGCGCGCAGCCTTCCTTCATCTCAACTATCGTGATGCTGCAGTTCGGCACCTGGAATCTGAAAAAGCTCGAAAGCGGGGCGTCGAGCCAGTAGCAGAGCAGAACCTTGATGACCGCGTCGTGCGAGGCGAGGAGCACGTCGCCCTTGTATTTTTTCGCCGCCGCTTCAACCGCGGGAACCGCCCTGCGCGCTATGTCCTCGAGGCTCTCGCCGCCTTCGCCGGGCATCTTGACCGTCTCGGGCGCGGTGTGCCAGCGGCGGAGAAGCTCGGGCCATTCTTCCGCGACTTCGGTCGAGAGGCGGCCCTCCCAGTCTCCGTGGTTGATTTCCGTGAAGGCCGGAATTTCCGTAAATTCTCCGAACTCGCACTTCGCAGCGGCGAGCTCGGCGGTTTTCTTAGCGCGGTCGAGCGGGCTTGTGAGCACCGCTTCGAAGCTGTGTCCGGCGAGCCGCTCTCCGAGCGTCGCGGCCTGCGCGAGCCCCTTTTCGTTCAGCGCCGTGTCCTTCTGTCCCTGAAAGCGTCCCTCGACGTTCCACGCCGTCTCGCCGTGGCGTATTACGAAAAATCTCATTCTTTTATCCCGCCTTCGTGAAGTCTACAGTCGCGACCCAGACCATGTCGCCGCTCTTGATGAGCTCGCCGTTGAGGCTGTCGTCCGTCTCGCCGTCGATTTCGAGCGCGCCGAGCGCGAGGCCGCTGCCTTCCTTGCGTCCGAGCGCGAAGTTCGCGATGTTGACGCCCGCTTCGCCTAGGATGCTTCCTATCTTGCCTATGACGCCGGGGCGGTCGTGGTTCTGGAAGATGAGCAGCTTTCCGGTCGGCACGAAGTCCACCCAGTAGTCGTTGACGCGGACTATCCTCTGGCGGCCCTCTTCCGTTATCGTCGCAAGCAGCGAGACGGAGCCCTTCGCGGTCTCGAGCTCGACCTCTATCGTGTTCTTGTAGGTGCGCGGCTCTCCGTAGCTCTCGTCGATGGAGATGTCCCTGTCCTTCGCGAGCAGCGGCGCGAGCATGTAGCTGACAGGCGTGCCAATGCTGATTTCGAGCATGCCCTTGAGCACCGCGATGGTGTAGGGGCGCAGCTTGTTCGCGAGGCGCTTTTCCTCGTCGTCGAAGAGCGGGCCGCGCAGCGTAACGTGGCATTTGTGCGGAGCGGAGCCGCGCACCTGCGCGAGCTTCGCAGCGAGCAGGCCTATCTTGCGCGAGAGGCTGAGGTACATGCGCTGGTCGTTGTTGAGCGCCTGCTCGAGGAAGGGCAGGTTCACCGCGTGGTTGTAGGGCTCGCCGCGCAGCACGCTGAGCATGTTCTGCGCCGCTATGCGCGAGACCTCGGACTGCGCCTCGACGGTGTTCGCGCCGATGTGCGGCGTTATCACTATCCTGTCCGCTATGTCCTCGGCGAGGAACGGGTGTCCCGGCGTGAGAGGCTCCGCGCTGTAGACGTCTGTCGCGAATCCGCCGAGCCGTCCGTCGCGCACCGCCTGCGCGACAGCAGCCTCGTCGACGATGCCGCCGCGCGCGCAGTTCACGAGGTACGCGCCGTGCTTGAAGACGCGCAGCATGCTTTCGTCTATCATGTTCGCCGTCTCTTCGGTGAGCGGCGTGTGTATCGTCACCATGTCGGCGAGAGATACGGCCCCTTCGAGGTCGCTCATCAGCTCGACATGGAGCGAATCGGCCTTCGTGTGCGGGATGTACGGGTCGTAGGCCACGACCTCCATGCCGAAGGCGCGCGCGCGCTTCGCGACTTCGCTGCCTATCCTGCCGAGGCCGATGACGAGCAGCTTTTTGCCGCTGAGCTGGCGGCCCGTGAATTTGTTCCTGTTCCATTTTCCGGCGTGGAGCGAGGCGCAGGCCTGCGGGACCATGCGGACGACGGCGAGCATGTTCGCCATCGTCAGCTCCGTCGCCGCGAGCGTGTTTCCGCTCGGCGCGTTGATGACTATTATCCCGCGTCGGCTCGCGGCGGGGAGGTCGATGTTGTCAACGCCGACTCCCGCGCGGCCTATGACCTTGAGCCTGTCTCCGGCCTCGATTTTTTTCTCGTCCATCGTCGTGCCGCTGCGCGTCAGTATCGCGTCTACGCCGGCGAGCTTTTCGATTATCTGCTCGTCCGTGAGGCCGAGAGCGACTTCAAGCTCCACCTCGGGCGCGTTTCTGAATATGTCGAGGCCGGCCTCTCCGACCTTCTCCGTTACAAGGACTTTCCATTTATTATCCATCTTGTTTCAGCCGTCCAATCCTTCGTTGATTTCGCCTGTGTTCGCCGCGGCGTTATTCCGCAGTCTCTTTCAGCGCTTCGCCGAAAGCGCCGAGTATTTCCGCAAGCTCAGCCTCGCCCCAGTCGCTGTAGTGCGCGGAGCGTATTATCTTACCCTTGAGCGCGCCCTGTCCGCCCGCCGTCGTCAGCCCCATGCGCGAAAGTATTTTGCGCACGGCTTCGCTTTTGCCGTCAGGCGCGGAGAAGGCCGTGACGCCGGCGGAACGAATCGCCGGGTCTTTTACGAGAAGCTCGAAGCCCATAGCCTCGAGGCCTGATGCGAAGCCGTCCGCCCAGCGGCGGCGCTTCGCGAACCATTCGCGCGCGCCGTCCTTCAGTATGACGCCGAGCGCCGCGTCGAGCGCGTAGTAGAGCGACACCGGAGGCGTGTAGGGGTTTTCGTAGGAATCTTTTTTCATATATTTTAGGTGAAGCTTGAGGTCGAAGTAGTAGCTCGGGCAATTGCGCTTTTCGAGCGCGGCGAGCGCGCGCTTCGAGAGCCAGACGAAGCCGAGGCCTGGCGGCGTCATAAGGCCCTTCTGCGATGCGGTGCAGAGCACGTCGATTCCCCATTCCTCGGGGAAGCATTCCATCGCGCCGACGGAGCTGACGCCGTCGGCCAAAATCAGCGGGCGGTCCTCCTTCGGCAGAGCCGAGATGATTTCGCGCACCGGGACCGTCACGCCGGTCGAGGTCTCGTTGTGCGTGACGAGCAGCGCCTTGGCGTCGGGGTGCGCGCGCAGCAGCGCCGCCGCGTCCTCTGGCGTAGGGGCGCGCCCTTCCTCGTAATCGCCGAAGACTCCCTGCGCGCCGGTGCGCAGCGCTATCTCGCGGAATCTTTTGCCGAATGCGCCGCAGGAGAGCGAGATGAATTTATCTCCCGCGCCGAGGAAGTTGACCGCCGCGCACTCGAGCGCCCCCGTCCCCGAAGAGGGGAGTATAACGACGGGTTGGGAGCTTTC
>DVKA01000289.1 GCA_018716365.1 Candidatus Caccocola faecipullorum | reverse complement strand
TTGCCCGGCGAGAGGCGGAAGAAGCCCTTGACCGGCTCTTCCATGAAGTCGCCGCGCTCGATGAATATTTCGCGGCCGATCCTGACCTTGCGGCTGCCCGCGGAGGCGTCCTCGGGGTTGTTCTCCGCGTCGAGCTCGTCTACAAAGCCCTCGGGCCAGTTCTCGATGACGAGCTTGACCGGGTCGAGCACAGCCATGCCGCGCAGCGCCGTCTTGTTGAGCTCCTCGCGCAGACAGTGCTGGAGCAGCTCTATCTCGACGAGGCTGTCGGCCTTCGCGACGCCGACCTCGCGGCAGAAGCGGCGTATCGACGAGGCCGTGTAGCCGCGGCGGCGGAAGCCGCAGATGGTGGGCATGCGCGGGTCGTCCCAGCCGCTGACTATGCCGAGCGTCACGAGCTCGAGCAGCTTGCGCTTGCTCATGACGGTGTATGTGAGGTTGAGGCGCGCGAACTCGTACTGATGCGGCACGTGCGGCACGTCGACGTTGTCTATGAACCAGTCGTAGAGCGGCCTGTGGTCCTGGAACTCGAGCGTGCATATCGAGTGAGTGACGCCCTCGATGGCGTCCTCGTAGCCGTGCGCGAAGTCGTACATCGGGTAGACGCACCATTTCGCTCCGGTGCGGTGATGCTCGCGCTTGAGTATTCTGTAGATGATTGGGTCGCGCATGTTGAGGTTCTTGCTCGCCATGTCTATCTTCGCGCGAAGGACGTGGCTACCCTCTTCGAACTCGCCGGCGGTCATGCGCGCGAAGAGGTCGAGGTTCTCCTCGACGCTGCGGTTTCTGTAGGGCGAATCGACGCCGGGCTTCGTCAGCGTGCCGCGGTTCGTGCGGATTTCCTCCGCGCTCTGGTCGTCGACGTAGGCCTTGCCGGCTTTAATGAGGTCTATCGCCCACTTGTGGAACTGCTCGAAATAATCGGAGGCGTAGCAGAGGTTGGCCCACTCGAAGCCGAGCCACTTGACGTCCTCCATTATCGACTCGACGTACTCCGTCTCTTCCTTCGCGGGGTTCGTGTCGTCGAAGCGCAGGTTGCAGCGTCCGCCGAATTCTTTCGCCGTTCCGAAGTTAAGGCATATCGACTTCGCATGTCCGATGTGCAGGTAGCCGTTCGGTTCCGGCGGGAAGCGCGTGATGACCTCCTTGACGCGCCCGCTCTCGATGTCCGCGGTGATGATCTCTTCGATGAAATTCAGATTTTTGTTCTCCGAAGCCATAAGTCCAGCCTCCACCCGTTCGTTAAAATTTTTCAAGGCAGCGCCCGAGAAGCTCCTCCGGGTGTTCGCCGCCGCTCAATAACGCTAAATATGATAATGTAATAAGGAACTCAAGGGAATAGCTTCCCTGGCCGAAAACCGTGAAATTTCTCCCCGCGAGCTCCGCCATTCCGACGCCGCCGTAGCGCGACGGATTTTTTTCGCCTTTGGCGCATGAGCTCGCCGCTATTATGACGGGACGCTCCGCGCCTTCGTATGCAGCTTCAAGCTCATCGTGCAGCCGCTGCGCCATATTCCCAGCGCCGTAGCCGCAGAGCACGAGGATTCTAGCGCCGCGCGGAAAGCCGCCGGAATACGCCGGATGCAGGTAAACGACGGCGAGCTTCCGCGCCGCTTCGCGCGTCTCTACAGCTTGCGCGGGCAGGCCGAAGCACGGCGAAGCGCCGCCGCCCGTGCGCACGTATGCGCAGAGCGCGCTGGAATCCTCTTTGTGTACGTAAGCGCCGGGGAATTTCTCTCCGGCGAAATATATTAAGACGCCGCTCTCCGTTTCGAGCAGCAGCTTCGCCGCGCCGAGCAGGTTGTCAGCGCCGTCGAAGCCCTCCTCGCCCGGCGTTCGCTGGCTGCCCGTCAGGACGACCGCCGCGCCGCGGACCGTCAGCGAAAGCCACGCGGCGCTGAACGCCATCGTGTCCGTGCCGTGAACGACGAGGAATTTTTTTACGCCCTCCGCCCGGCCGCGCGCGATTATCCGCGAAAGGGCCAGCCACTCCTCCGGCGACATGTCGGAGCTGTCGACCCCGGCGGAGCCGAAGGCCTCGACCGGCGCGCACTCGACGCCGCATCCGCGCAGATAGTCGAGCGCCGGGGCGACGACGCTTCTCGCAGCCTCCGCGTCCGGGACGGCCCCGCCGCCCTTGTCGACGGAGACGATTGTGCCGCCCGTCGAAATTATCATGACCTTTTCCAAAATTCCGCCTCCCGTTCCAGACGAGCCGCGCGTTAGAATGCCGCGGCCTCCATCGAAAGCACGATGCCCTCGTACCAAAGCAGCAGCACGGCGGCGGCGGTCAGCGCGTAGACGACGCCCCCGCGCGCGTATGCCGGCAGCGGCCTCTCGACGGCGGCCACGACGGCGCGGCAGAGCGGCACTGCGGCGACGCGCATAGCCGCGACGGAAAGCCAGAAGACGACGAAGTTGACCGCCTGCCCGCTCCACGCGATGGCCGCCGACTCGCCAAAGGTCCCCATCAGCTCGTTCGGGAATACGATGTACGTCATAACGGCGACGACGATGAAGGATCTGACGACGGACCAGATTTGCAGAATCCCGCGCGGCGCTCCGCCGTAGTCCGGAAGCTCACCCTCCTCAAGCAGCAGAGTCCCGGACGAAGCCCCGCGCTGCGGAGCCTGGCTCAGCACTGCGAGCATAAAAAGCAGCATTCCAGCGACGCCGAACCACGACATCGAGCGCATCTGCCCGAAGAGAGAAAACGAATTGAAGCTGAACGGGTCGGTGTCGAGGCCGTTCTTTATCAGATAGGCCGCTATCGAGGCGCAGGCCGCCATGAACGGTATCAGGAAGCGTATCATGTTCCGCATCTCTGCGCGCGCAATCTCGAGCGCCTCCTCCGTTCCCGCCGCGTAGAGCGAGACGAGCACGAAAACCTCGGAAAGAAGCATAAACTGCGCGAGCTGCACGACGTCCGCGCCGTTGTCTATGATGGGAATGTAGGTGCATACCGGCAGGCAGGCGCAGACGGTCAGCAGCGCCGCGAAGGC
>DVKA01000288.1 GCA_018716365.1 Candidatus Caccocola faecipullorum | reverse complement strand
GAGCCCGGAGAGCGCGGCGAGGCGGCGCAGTCCACCCACGCGGCCTGCGCGCCCGTGCCTTCGCGCGCGTTGCCGATGTAGCCGCGCACCTTCGCCGTTTTGTTTTCGACCAGCACCGCCGCGGCTGTCACGCCGCCGTCCAGCTCTGCGAGCGCGGCGCGCAGCTCTGCGAGCAGCAGATTTTGTTTGTCCAAGTCGAGCGTCGATCGGAAGCGCCCGTATCTGTCGAGATGTTCGCGCGCGCTGCCGAGCTTCGCCGCCATGTCCGCGGCCTGTATGCGTTCGGCCGCTATCGGAAGGCGGCGCTTCGGCAACGGTTCGAGCTTCGCGCGCCGCGCCTCCTCCGCCGTCGCCACGCCGCGCTCGGCGAGCGTGTCTATGAGCCTGTCGCGCAGTTCGAGAGCGCGCTCTGGATGGCGGTCTGGGCGGTAGTACGAAGGGCCGCGCAGCAGCGCGGTGAGCAGCGCCGCTTCCGCGAGCGAAAGCTCTTTCGCGGATTTGCCGAACCACGTGCGCGCCGCAGCCTCGACGCCGCGCGTGTTTCCGCCGAAGGGGACGCTGTTCAGGTAAATTTCGAGGATTTCGTCTTTTGTGAGGATGAATTCAAGCGCCGCGGCCTGTGTGAATTCGAGCAGCTTGTTTGGGATCGTGCGCTCGCGCGGCACTGCAAGGCGGACAACTTGGCTCGTTATCGTCGAGGCTCCAGAGACGACGCGCCCCTCCGTCATGTTCTGCCGCGCGGCGCGCGCGACGGCGAGCCAGTCTATGCCGCGGTGCGCGTAGAATCGCCTGTCCTCTATCGCGACTGCGGCGGCGGGCATCCAGCGCCCCATCTCCGACATCGGGACGGGGAGCAGCCATTCGCCCTCGGAGGAGAGCGTCCCGCGCAGCGGCGCGCCGCGCATGTCCGTCACGACGAGCGACGAGGGGCGGTGGAGTATGCGCCCCATAGGCAGCGCGAGCGCCGCCGCGCCGTATATGCAGATGAATATAAAAAGCAGGAGGGCGGGCTTTTTCTCCGCCCCCGCGTTTTTGAAGGGCTTGGCGAGCGCGCCTAGGATTTTCCCTGCGCGCCCGCCGTTTCCTTTATTTTGCTTCATTTACCGTGATTCTGCCGCCTCCGCTGACGCTCGACACGCCAGCGTCGTACATGCACTCGGCGTAAATCTGCGGGACGGCGAAGTCCCCAGCCGTGACGGCGCGCAGCGAGTAATGCCATGTAAGCGGCTTCTCAAGGCGGTCAATGAAGAGGATGAGCCTGTCGTCGCGCTCGTCAACCGTAACTCCGGCGGGCGTCGAAACATCCGCCGAGCGCGCGCCGGGCGCGAGATCGCCCTCGGCGGTCAGCTGCGGGTTCTCAAGCTCGAAGCCCGCGGGCAGAGGCAGGACGACTGCGACGTTTTGCAGCGCGCCGCCCTTCGGCGTCACGGTCACCGTCGCGGTCAGCGCCGCGCCGCGTGCGACGGAACCGCCGAGCGGTTTGCCGCCGCGCTCGACTATCTTCTGGCGCAGCTCTATGCCGTCGTCGCGCGTTTTGACCTCGCCAGACGGGATGTAGGAGACGGACCACGCGGCGTAGAGGGCCGCGCTTCCGCTGTTCTTAGCCGTGTAATTTCCGGCGCGGTCTGACGTTACTGTCGGGCGCTTCTCGTCCACCTTTCCGTCGAAGCCGGCGCAGGAGAGCGCGCCCGCGGGCGTTCCCTTGCGCGGGTTCGCCGCGAACCAGCGCGAGAGCGCCGCCATAGCGAAGCCGCCTTCCTGCGTCGTGACGGGCGCGCCGCCGTTGATTTTCGCAATCAGCGACGAAGCCGCGGCCGCAGTCTCGCCGCCCGTTGGAGCAGCGTATGTGCGCGCGAGCAGCTTCAGCGCCTCGTCGCGCAGCGCGGAGTCGAGGTTTTCGTTATTTGCGGGAGTTTCGCCGAGTTTCGCCGAGGGCCTGCCTATCAGCGCGAGCGCGGACTTTTTATCGCCCGAGGCAGCGTAGGCAGATGCGAGCAGCAGCCTGCCCGACGGGGCCATCTGCGCGGCGTTCTCGCCGAGGCTCTCCATCCAGCCAAGCGGCGGCTCGCCCGCGAGCGTCAGCACAAACGAAGCATAGGCGCGGCGCGTCAGCGTGTCGCGCCACTCCGCGTCGCCGTCCGTGCCGGGCGCGAGCGGCAGCAGCGCGCGCGCGTAGTCTACGGCGGCGCGTATTACGTCGTCGGAGACCGCGTAGCCGAGGCGGCGCGCCTCAAGCAGGAAGTGCGCGCCGTAGAGGCTTTCCCACGGGCGCGACCACGACTCGCCGCTCCAGCGCGGGAAGCCGCCGTCGTAGTTCTGCCGCGATTCTATATTTCTGATCATTCCTTCAATATCGCCGCCCTCCGCAAGCTCCGCGTCGAAGCCCTTGACTATCTCGGGAGCCGCGAGGCGCGCCCACGCCGCGGAAACGGACTGCTCGAAGCAGCCGTATGGGTAGGAGGCGAGCATACGCGCGACGGAGGAGGTCGAGAGCTGCGGCATCGCGGAGAGCGAGGCCGCAGCCTGCGCGAAGTTCTCAGCTCCGCCGCGGCCCGCGCCAGGGATTACGAAATTCCAGCTTTCGCCGGGCTTGAGCGCCTTAAATCCGCTCTCGGTCACGCGCGGCGCTGCGGGACGCACGGGCAGCTCTATCTCCGATACGGAGCTTCCGCCCGCCCATTTCGCCGTGTAGCGCACCTTTGCGGCGCCTACGCCCTTCGCTTGGAATTTCAGCGGAATTACGGCGGAGCCGTTCGGCTCTATCGTCAGCTTCTTGTAATCGCGCGCGGAGACATCCATGCCCACGAGCTTCGATTCGTCGAGGCTCTCGGCCGTGAAGGTTACTTCTATCGATTTATCTGTCATATTGAACAGCCGGCAGGGCGCGGAGAAGATGTCGCCCGAGGCCGCGAAGCGCGGAAGCGACGGCTCGGTGACGACGTCGCGCGCGATTTTGACCTCGGACTCGGCCGCGCCCTCGGCCCTAGCAGTCGCGGCCACAGCCATGAGCCGCGCCGTCCCCGAAAATTCCGGCACGTCGAGCGTCACGGTGCAGCGCCCCTGCGCGTCCGCCTTCGCCCGCGCCGTCACGCAGAGCGTGCGGAAGCGCTGCGCCTGCACGGGGCTGAGGCTGTTCGCCATCTTCATCATGCGCGAGGCCATAGCCGCGTCCATCTCGGGAGCCGCGCCGCCGCCCGCCGTCAGCAGAGGCGTGGCGGGCTTTTCGGGCGCGAGCATCGAGCCGTAGAGGTCGTATGTCTCCATGCCGAGCTGACGGCGCGCGGTGAAGAACTCCCACGGCTCGGGCGTTTCGTATGAGGTGAGGCCGAGCACAGTCTCGTCGGCGAGCATCACGGTGACGTCCGCCGCCGCGCCTTTGCCGGAACCGTCCTTAACCGTCAGAGAAATCCTGTTCTCGCCCGGCTCTATCTTATCGGGAGCGTCGAGCTCGACCGTCAGGCGGCTGTCGGAATTGTCCACCATGAGCGGCGCGGCTCCGAAGGCGCGCGGCGGCGTGCCGTCGGCCTGCGCGGGGCGGACGACGTGCGCCGTTATCCAGGCGTTCGGCTTCATGTCCTCGGTTATCTTGACCGAGAACTCCGCCGTCTTTCCGGGAATCGCGCGGCATTCGTAGAGCTGCGGCGAATTCGTCGAGACTGCGACGAAGGCCGAGCCTGCAAACGGAGCTTTTATCTTTATCTTCGCAGTTTCGCCGGCCTTGTAAATTTTCCTGTCGGTCGTAATCGTCACGGCGTCCGGCAGGTTCGCGCCGCCGCCGTCGCCCGAGCCGTAGACGTAGAGGCGCGACGAGGCGCGCGCGCTTCCGTCCGCCGTCTCGACGCGCAGCAGATACTCGCCCGGCTCGTCCGGTTTGACGGAGGCGCGTCCGACGCCGTTCGTCAGCTTTATCACGCCCTCGCCGCGCGGAATCAATTCTTCCTCGACCTTGCGGCTCATGCGCCCGTCGCTCTCGAATACCACCGAGCGGCGCACTGTGCGGAAGAAGGAATATTTCAGCTCTTTAACCTCCGCCGCCGTCCCGTCGGGCTTCACAGCCGCGGCGCGGAAATTCACCGCGCGCCCCGGCGCCGCGCTCTCGGGCAGCTCGATGCCGGTCATCGTCTCAGACGGATACCACGGCACGACTATCGTGTTGTAGGTCCAGCGCCCGCCGTCGTCCATCACGCCCGCGCGCACGGAGAGCGCGAGCATCGAAGGCGCGCTCCATCCGCCGCAGTCGAGCGTTGCAGCCGCCTTGCCCTCCGCGTCGAGCTCGCCCGAGGCGAAGACGCGGCTCTCCGGCGAGAATTTCTTTTCAGCGTCGCGGAAGGAGAAGCCCTTCCAGCGCTCGGGCTCGAAATTTTTGTCTATCAGCTGAAGCTCGGCCTCCCACGGCATATTCGCAGCCGCGCCGCCGAAGGAATGGCGAGCCGAGATGTTTATCGAAGTTTCTCCGTCGCCGGTGACGGAGGCCGGGTTCGCCGCCGCGTCGACGAACATACGCGGAGCCGCGAAGTCCTCGACGTAGACGTTTTTATAGCACATCGCGCGCTCCGTGGCCGGGACGCAGAGTTCCACGCCCCACGAGCCGGTAGGCGCGTCCGCGGGAACTTTTATCTCCGCGGCGAATACGCCCTCCCCGGTCAGCTTGACGGCGCGCTTCTCCCACAGCTTGCCGGGCGACCAGACGCGCATCTCGACTGGGAAGGGCTGCGGCGCTTTTCCGTCCTCGCCGCGCACTATCGCGTAGACGGGGATGGTCTCTCCGGGGCGGAAGATGTCGCGCGGCGTGTAACAGAATGCGGAATATCCGTCCTGCGTCCACGGCAGGCCGCTTGTGTCAAATTCGTCGTTGCCGCCGAAGAGGCCCGAGCCAAAGGCTATGTACGCCGTGTCTCCGCCCTTTTCAGCGACGGCCACAGACGGCACGCCGCGCTCGTCGTCCGGGTTAAGCTTTATATTCGCAAGGCCGTCGGCTCCCGTAACGCCCTCGCCGACGGGCTGGTTGGAGTAGGACCAGAGCGTGACCTTCGCCCCCTCGACGGGCTTCGCCGAAGAGACGGAGAG
>DVKA01000287.1 GCA_018716365.1 Candidatus Caccocola faecipullorum | reverse complement strand
TACAGTAAACACAAGCAACATAACGAATGGAGGAGTTGCTATGGAAGTACGTTTCTTTACACGCAATGTCGAACTCCCCGGAGACATTAAGGACTACATGGAGAAGAAGCTCGTCAAGATTGAGAAATTCTTCGACCGTATCCTTGACACTCAGGTCGTGCTCAACTACAAGCGGGGCATGAACGTGGTAGAGATAACCGCGAACGTAAACGGCGTCATCATGCGCGGCGAGGACTACGCTCCGGACCTCCGCAAAGCCTTCGATAAGGCGCTGAAAAATATAGAACGCCAGGTGAAGAAGCACAAGAGCTACCTCACCGACAGGGCGCGCATGAAGGTCCAGGACGTCTCCTTCGACATAGACCCCGAGATAATAGCCGCCTCCGCGCCGGAAAAGGAAGAGCCGCACGAGATCGTCAAGAGAAAGAAATTCTCCGTCGACGTCATGACGCCGCTCGAGGCGACGATGCAGATGGATCTCCTCGGACACTCCTTCTTCATCTTCAAGAACGACGAAACGGGCGAGATAAACGTAGTCTACCGCCGCGAAGAAGGCGGCTACGGCCTCCTCGAACCGAAATAAACATAAAACGGCTTCCGCGCCGCACAATTACAGCTGAAACGAAAGCCCCTCCGCGAGGAGGGGTTTTTTCTGTGCTCTGAGAAATTTTGCCGGCGTGCAGCTACGCGCGGCTCTGTTCGTACTGCAAGTCCTTGAAGTAGGATTTCAGGAAGCGCAGGAAGGTCTTCACCTCCGGGCTCATTTCCTTGTTCTCCGGCCACGTGACGAAGATGTTGCGGCGGCAGACTGGGTTGCGTATATGTATCAGCTTCGCCTTGTGGCGCTGAATCTTCCCCCAAGAGAGCTCCGGCCAGAGCGACACGCCGAGGCCGGCCTCAACTAGGTCGCGCAGCGTGTGCGGGTTGTCGCTCTCGAAGGCGATGTTCGGGCTGTACCCGCAGAGGTCGAAGAAGTGCGACATGATGGCGCGGAGCCTGTAGTTCTTGTTCAGCATCAGAAAGCGCTCCTGCTTCAGGTCGCGCAGGTCGACGGACTCGCACATCGAAAGCGGCGACGCGAGCGGAACGGCGAGCTTTATGTCCTCGCCGAGCACGAGCGTGCCGTTGCTCGGGAGAATGTCCGGCAGCGTCGCGGTGATGCAGAGGTCGAACTTAGTCACGGCGTTTTTCTGAATCAGATGAAAGTTGATGAGCGGCTGCTCCTTTTTGAATTTCGACAGAATGTCGGGAAGCAGCGACGAGGTTGCGAGGACGTTGAAGACGATCGTCGACTCCTTCGCGCCTGAGGCGACGCGCATCTCGTTCGGAAGATTGTCCAGCGCGCCAATTATTCCTTTCAGCCTCTCCTGCAGCGCGCGTCCCGCGTTGTTGAGCTCTATCCTCTTTCCTTTCCTCTCGAACAGCGCGGAGCCGAGCTCCGTCTCCAGCAGCTTTACCGCCTTGCTGACCGACGGCTGCGAAACGTGCAGCTCCTCGGCCGCCTTTGAAAAATTTTCGTACCTCGCCACCGTAAGGAAGTATCTCAGCTGAAAAAGCTCCATATTCTCACGCCCCGCGTTTCTATATAACCGTAGGTTATAAATGATAGAGTCATTATATATTGGACAATTTGAACGCTCAAGACTAGAGTTTAACGCAGTGGTAATGCCTGACAATTCTGACATAATGCTGTACAAGCAAAGGGAGGAACGCAAATGCAGACTTGCGGAGCTGACTGCGCAAAGAAGCGTGAAGAGCTGTTCGGTTTTATCGACGGCAAGCGTGAGGAGATGCTGGCCTTTTGGAAAGAACTCGTAAATCATGAGGGAAGATACGACGAGGTTGAGAACCTGCGCGAGGTCGCGGCTTTCCTGAAGAAAGGGTTTGAAGAGGCCGGATTCAAGTGCGAGCTTGTGGAAACGGGCAGCGAATTCGCCCCCGTCCTTACCGGCGTCCTCGGCGCGGAACGCAAGGGCGCGCCCGTGCTCTTCACGGGCCATTACGACACCGTCTTCAAGAAGGGGACGTACGGAGATAACCCGTTCCATATAGAGAACGGCAGAGCCTACGGCCCCGGCGTGCTCGACATGAAGGGCGGAATAGCGATATCCCTGCTCTGCGCGATGGCGCTGAACCACGTCGGATTCGACTCCAGACCGATACGCATATCCTACGCCGGAGACGAGGAGGGCGACCGCACCGTAGCGCCCAACAACACCGTAAAACTTCTGAACGAAAGCTCGAAGGGCTGCGTCTTCGCCTTCAACATGGAGACTGGCGTGGCGGACGGCGGCGTCTGCATCGGAAGAAAAGGCGCGGCCGACTACGTAGTGACCGTCAAGGGCGTCGCGGCGCATCCCGGCAACGCCTTCGCGAAGGGACGCAACGCAATCGAAGAAATGGCGCACAAGATACTCGAGATACAGCGCCTCACGCCCGAGGACCTCAGCTACACCGTCAGCGTCGACCTCGTCGAAGGCGGAGTATCGTCGAACACCATCCCCGACCGCTGCCAGATAAGGATAGACACGCGCGCGAACACCAACAAGGACGCCGCCCATATCAAAGAAAGCATCGAGAACATCTGCGCCAAGACCTACATCGAAGGCACTTCGACCGAAGTGACGCAGGAAGGCACCTTCCCGCCATACGAGACGACCGACGGCGTTATGAAGCTCTACGGCCACCTCGTCGCCTCGGCGGAGAAATACGGCCTTGCAGTCCCGTCGAAGAGCCACCTCGGCGGAGCCTCCGACGCCTCGCGCATCGACGCGCCTGTGCTCTGCTCCTGCGGCGTGCCCGGCTCCGGAAACCACACAAACTCCGAATACGCCGACGTCGAAGGCTTCTTCGAGAGAGCGAAGCTGCTCTGCGCCGCGATACTCGAAGCCGATTCTTTCGCGGAAGCGTAAAAGCTCCGCAAAATCAAGGAGGAAATCTCTATGCAGGACAATCCCGTAAAAGAAAAAATCACAGTAACCCCGCAGGGATGGCTCGCGCTCATCATCATGCTCTGCATGTTCTCGGGGCTTTTCGGAAACTTTGACGGCTCGCTTAAATTCCTGCGGGCCCTCGACCTCAACGTGCTTATAGGTTCGTTCGGTAAAATCGGCGAAGGCGGGCTCAACTACATGGGCGCCGGCGGAAGCGGCGTCCGCGACGGATTCCTCTTCGCGCTCTCGCTCGCGCCCGCGACCATCTTCTGCATGGCAATCATCGAAGTGTTCAGCAAAATGGGCGTTATGGAAGCTTTCCAGAAAGCATTCACGCCGATACTCAAGCCGCTTCTCGGCATCTCCGGCGCATGCGGCCTGCCCTTCGTCAACTCGCTCAACAGCTCCGACATCGCCGCCGTCCTCACGAAACAGATCCACGACAACGGACAGATGACAGACGACGAGCGCACGATACTCGTTTCGTTCATGTATCCGTCGTCCGCCCCCATCACGAACATGATATCGACGCAGGCTCCGGTGCTCCCCATAGCGGTCATGGCGCTTGGGCCGATGATACTGATACTCGTCTTCTGCAAGCTCGTCGGAGCCAACATCATGCGCTTCATCATAGCCTGCAACAACAAAAAAGCGAAAGCCAAGGAGGCGGCGTAACGTTATGAGCGAAAAAGCTGCTGCGAAAGAAAAAATCAACTTCATAGACACATTCTTCGACGGAGCGAGAAAAGGCTGGAACATAGCGATAAACACGATAATGCCCGCTATGGTGCTCGGCTACGTCCTCGTACAGATATTCACCGTAACGGGAATTATGGCTGTATTCGCAAAGGTATTCGGCCCGGCCATGGGGCTTTTCGGCCTTCCGGGAGAAGCGGTGACGGTGCTCATCAGCGCCTTCTTCGCGAAAGGCGCGGGAGCCGCGACCGCCTTCAACCTCTACCAGAACGGAGTCATCAACGCCGCCCAGGCGACGATCTGCGTCATGCCCTCGATGCTCATGGGAACGCTCATCGGCCACTACGCGCGCATAGTCCTCGTCGCCGAGACGAACGAAAAATACCGTATCATCATGTTGGGAATTGCGCTCTTCGACGCGGTGCTCGGAATGATCCTCATGCGCCTCTTCCTCACGATGATGGGGATGATGTAGCTTCACACGTAATCCATCGCGAAAAAAGGGCCCCGAAGAGGGGCTCTTTTTTTATCGGCGCGCCGCTTAATTAAAAAATCCCCCGTCCGGCGCTTATGTATCGGGCGGTTTGGATTTATAATAGGGAGACGGCGGGGCCCGGTGCGGCGCCGCTTTTGTTTATGAAGAATGCGGGACGGGGAATCGTTTTATGGAGAATGTGCTGCTGACTTTCTGCGTCGGCTTTGCCGTCGCTTTTATATTTTTTAAGCTGAAGGTTCCCGGCGGGATGCTGATCGGGGCTGTCTGCGGCACTGTCGCTTTGTCGCTGACGACCGGCATGGCGGAGATGCCTTTTACCGCGAAGTTCATCGCGCAGGTTGCGGCGGGGGCCTTTATCGGCTGCTCCGTGAGCGTGAAGGACATTATGGCGCTGAAATATATCAGCCTGCCCGCCGCCATCGTCATCGCGGGATTCCTCGCGCTCAACATCGTTCTCGGCTTCGTGCTCTATCATTTCACCTCTCTCGACGCAATCACGGCGCTGCTGTGCTCCGTACCGGGCGGCATGAGCGACGTGCCTCTGATCGCCTTCGACATGCACGCCGACGTTGCGGAGGTTGTTGTGCTCCAGTTCGTGCGCCTCTGCGTCGGCATCGGCTTCTTTCCTCTTTGGATATCGTGGATGGGGCGCAGGAAGAACTGCGCCGGCGAGGTCTCTCCCTCTGCGGCTGCGGATAACGGCGGCGGAGGCAAGGACAAGCTCACGCCGCAGGCCGCGGCGGCTGCCTTCGGCACGGCGCTTGCCTGCGGCTACGCCGGTCTCCGGCTGCATGTCCCCGCGGGCGCTCTGCTCTTTTCGATAATAGGCACGCTCGCGCTGAAAATGGCCGGGATTCCCGCCGCGCTGCCGCGCTGGTTCAAGCGCTTCGCGCAGGTGCTTTCCGGCACGTACATCGGCTGCTCCATCGGCGCGGAAGCCCTGCGCAACATTCCGCTGCTCATCGTCCCCGCGATAATTATAGTCTCGGCCTATATGGTCAACGCCTATATCGCGGGCCATATCCTCTGGAAGAAATTCCACATCCCGTTCAAGGAAGCCATGCTCATGATGACCCCGGCTGGCGCGAGCGACATGGCGCTCATCGCGGCGGACATCGGGGTAAACAGCCCGTCGCTCGTCGTCATGCAGATTTTCAGAATGCTTATGGCGGCGTCGATATTCCCGCAGATTTGTTATCAGATAGCTAAATTATTCTAGCAAGCCTACCTCACGGGGCGCAGCACCGTCAGAGGGGTTTCGTGCAGGCCGTTTGTTTTTATTGCGATTACGTCGAAGGGGACGGGGCAGTTCAGCTCGTGCGGAAAGGTGAAGGTCAGCCGCTTTTCGGTCGCGCGGTCGCCGTATTCGTTGAGCGCGAGGAAAGTTTTCGCCGTCGCGTTTTCTTTCGGATAGTCAACGCCGCCGTCGCCTTTGACCGCGGTGAATTCGTATTTCTGCGGGCTGCGGGAGTTCCAGTTTGTCTCGGCGCGCGCGTGTACGGCGAAGCCCTCGGCCTCGGGCGTTATCGTCACGGCTACGACGTTGTGGCCCGGCATCTTCATGTGGTCTATTATGAATTCCGTCGCGCCGTTCTCTCTCACGTGGGCGGCAAGCGCCGGGTCGTCGAGCGCGTCGCAGACGGCGAAGGCGGCGCTGACGGCGAGCGCCTCGCACTGCGCGAGCTCGCGCCTTTCGTACTCTCCCTTTGTGACTATGCGCCAGCC
>DVKA01000286.1 GCA_018716365.1 Candidatus Caccocola faecipullorum | reverse complement strand
ATGAAGAGCGGCGCGATGGCTCCGCCGATTTTGGCGAGGAGGCTCGCGGAGCTGTCTTCGACCATGCCGAAGCCGCTTTCGGTGAATCCGAAGCCGCCGAGGAACCACATTACGACGCAGGCGACGAAGAGAATCGTTCCGGCCTTGACTATGAAGCCCTTGAGACGCTCCCAGACGTGCATGAGGACGGTCTTAGCCGAGGGCACGTGGTACTGCGGCAGCTCCATGACGAAGGGCGCGGGCTTGCCGGAGAAGGGCGCGGTTTTCTTGAGCATTATCGCGGCGCAGAGTACCGCGGCGATTCCGATGAAGAACATGAGCGGCGCTATCACTCCGCCGGCCTCGTAGCTGCCGGTCGCGTAGCTCGCTATGACTCCGCCCATGAGCGCGATGACTGGGAGCTTCGCCCCGCAGGGGATGAAGGTCGCCGTCATTATCGTGAGACGGCGGTCGTTGTCCTGTTCAATCGTGCGCGAGGCCATGATTCCGGGGATGCCGCAGCCCGAGGAGATGAGCAGCGGGATGAAGCTCTTGCCGGAGAGGCCGAAGTGGCGGAATACGCGGTCCATGACGAAGGCGATGCGCACCATGTAGCCGCAGTCTTCGAGTATCGAGAGGAAGAGGAAGAGTATCGCCATCTGCGGCACGAAGCCGAGCACCGCGCCGACGCCGCCGATGATGCCGTCTACGACGAGGCTCATGACGAGGTCTCCCGCGCCGACCGCTTCAAGCGCGCCCGCGGCAATGCCCTGCACCCAGCCGACGAAGGTGTCGTTCGTCCAGTCCGTCACCCACGTTCCGACGGTCGTGACGGAGATGTAGTAGACGACGAACATGACGGCCATGAAGATGGGGATGCCGAGCAGGCGGTTCGTCACTATCTGGTCTATCTTGTCGGAGGCGGTCATCTGCTCCTTGCCTTTTTTAACGGCGGTGGAGACTATTTTCTGGATGAACTTATAGCGTTCGTCGGTGACGATGCTCTCCATGTCGTCGTCGTGCTTCTCTTCGAGCTCGCGTCTCGCCTCGGCGAGCGCAGCCGCGCCGTCGCCGGGCAGCGTCATGGAGGCCGCGACCTTGCTGTCGTTTTCGAGAAGCTTTATCGCATACCAGCGTTTTTCGTCTTCGGTGACGGAGCCGGGCAGAAGCGCCTTAACCGTCTCGACGGCGCGCTCCATCTCTTTCGAGAATATTTCGCGCGGCAGGTCGGCTTCCTTTTCCTTCGCAACCTTGACCGCCTCTTTGATGAGCGCGTCGAGGCCGGTCTCTTTGAGCGCTGAGGTCCCGACTATCGGGCAGTCGAGGAGCATCGAAAGGCGCTCCGTGTCGACCTTGATGCCGCGCTTTGCGAGCAGGTCGGACATATTGAGCGCGATGACGACGGGGATGCCCGTCTCGATAAGCTGCGTCGTGAGGTAGAGGTTTCTTTCTATGTTCGTCGCGTCGACGAGGTTGATTATAACGTCGGGGCGTTCCTTCAGAAGATAGTCGCGGCTGACGACCTCTTCGAGCGTGTAGGGCGAAAGCGAGTAAATGCCGGGGAGGTCTGTGATGACGACTTCCTCGCCGGTCTTTACGCTTTTCAGCTTTCCTTCCTTCTTTTCGACCGTGACCCCGGGCCAGTTGCCTACGTACTGGTTCGCGCCGGTCATGGCGTTGAACATGGTAGTCTTGCCGCAGTTGGGGTTGCCGGCAAGCGCGAATCTCATGGTCATTGCTTCTGCCTCCTTGAAAAATTCCTGTAACGAAAAAATAATTCCGCTGTTACCTGACCTGCACGCACTGCGCGTCGTTCTTGCGGACCGACAGTTCGTAGCCGCGCACCGTAATTTCGACCGGGTCTCCGAGCGGGGCGACCTTTCTTATATAGAGCTCCGTGCCCTTCGTTATGCCCATGTCCATGATGCGGCGCTTGTAAGCTCCGTCTCCTTCGATCTTCGTCACGACGACCGTGCTCCCGACCTGCGCATCGCCTAAAGTCATAGCTGCTTCTCCTTTCCGCAAACCGATGAAATATCTATAAATACAACGGGCTACACCAGTATGTGGCGCGCCATGTCCTCGTTGAGCGCTACGCGCGAGTCCTTGACGTTCACAATGACGTTTCCCCCGATTGCCGAAATTACCGTGATTTCCGCGCCGGTGATGATTCCCAGGTTGCCGAGGAACCTTCTCGTATCTTCGTTTCCTCCGACGCGCCCTATTACGTTTTTCTCTCCGATTCCCGCAAGCGTCAGCGGCATCATTTCACATCATCCCACTTTTATCTCTTCGTGCCTGAGCACGTTGTGTTAGCGGCCTCTAATTCCGCTCTCTTCGTTAGTTTATGCTAACATTTCTTTATCGTCAAGGGGGGTTAGCGAAGATTTACTGTATTGCGCGGAGGCGTTTCCGCGCGGACGGAACACGCCGAAGTTTTTGAAAAAGACGGGGGAAAGGCAAAAAATCGGGCCGGAGGGAATGCCGCTCCGGCCCGCAAATCGCGCTTCGTTATTCGGTTTTGCGTTTCGTCCGTTATTTATGCTCCGCCGCGTAGTTTATTATCCAGTCGTGTACTTTTTCGCCGAGGGAATTCTGCGGTATGTCGCGCCAGTGCTTTTCTGAGAATTCGCGGCTCTGGCTGCCCGTCTCCTCGACGCCGTAAACAGAACGCGCCGAGAGGAACTGATCCTGCTTTGTGTCCTTTCTGTATGCGAAGGTGAGGTACAGATAATGCGCGTCGACGCCGCTGTGCTCCTTAAACTTCTCGCGCGCCTCCTTCGTCCTTATCGAGACCTTCGTACCGGCGATCACATATCCGCCCTCGTCGGTTATGGAATCGGTGTCGGCGTATATGACGTTCGGGCCGTTCCGCCCGATTTCGACGTAATTCGCAGCCGTGGCGGCGGCGGATGAACAGAGGACTATCGCAAGCGCGGCGCAGATTTTCAGAAGTTTCGGCATTTCATACTCCCCTCCCAGTCTTTACGCCGTCAATTATAACCTACGGCGCGGCGGCGGCGCGAGCGTCTTTCGCCGGAAATCGAGGCGGCGGCGCGAATCAGACGGGATTTCGCAAAAAGAGCGCCGCCGCGCGTGCCGCGCGCAAATCCGCCGCTTTCGGCGAAAAATGTAAAGCGCCGGAGCGGGAGAAAATTTCCCGTTCCGGCGCTTCTGGCGTCCTTTGGAATTAAATCCGCGCGCCCGCTCTAGTCGAGCACGCTTCCGACAACGCCGCCTATCACGGCTCCGATTACAACGCCGGTCACCAAATCGCCCGTATCGTTATGATGCCGCGGAGCGGGAGGAGCGGGGGCAGGCCTCGGAGCGGGAGGCGCAGGCTTCGGCGGAGGCGGAGGCGTATGCGGCCTCGGCGCGGGCCTGTGCATTCCCGGCCCGCCGTGCGGCCCTCCGGGCGGAGGGGGAGCCGCGAAAGCCGCCGTGCTTCCCGCGGCTACCGCCACGGCTGCAAAAACTGCGGTGATCTTTCCTAATTTCTTCCAAAATGGGTTGGACATCTGCTGTCACCTCGTCTCTTTTTCGTATGTGATTCTATCGATTTTCCATAACGTATCGTCTATTTTCGGCTATTTTCCGGGCCCCGGCCTGCCGGGCTTGCCTTTAGGAGCGGGCCCGGGCTTCGGTCCCGGTTTATGAAACGCGGGCCCCGGTTTGCCCTGTCCGGGCTTCGGTCCAGGTTTATGGAACGCGGGGCCCGGTTTTCCAGTTCCGGGCTTAGCGCCCGGCTTATTGAACTTCGGCCCCGGTTTATCCTGTTTTGGACGGCTTATCCCCGGCCCGGGTTTTACGTGTCCGGGTTTCGGCGCCGTTTTGTGTATCCCCGGCTTAGGCTCCGGCCCGCGCTTGGGCCCCGGCTTCGGGGCCGCCTGAGCCGCGGAGCACCCTGCAACCATCGCCATCGCTATAAAGGCCGCCGTCAGCTTTCCTGCGTTTCTGAAAAATTTTCCGGTCATTCTCGAACACTCCCTTTTGCTCTGTTTGCCGGGGAAATCTTCCTCCGTTGTTAGCATTATAGAAAAACGATGTGGCGGTATTCTGTGTAATTTATGGCTGTTGTCTGGGGATTTTGTGAAGATTTTGCGGGCGCGCGGGCACAAAAAAAGACGGGCGCGAGGCCCGTCTTTTTTCTGTTTCAGTCTTAAAGAGCCGTTAGAGGAAGAAGCCCTTTATCTTGAGCTCGTCCGCGACGCGCTTGATGGCGACGAGGAACGCCGCGCGGCGCATCTTCACGTTGTGCTCCTGAGCGTAGTCCCAGACTCTCTTGAAGTTGTCCTTCATGATCGGGACGAGGCGGTTGTTGTACTCTTCCTCGGTCCAGAAGAATCCGGCGAGGTCCTGTACCCACTCGAAGTAGGAGCCGATGACTCCGCCGCTGTTCGCAAGGAAGTCAGGAACGACGATGATTCCGCGCTTGTCGAGGATGACGTCGCCCTCGGGACGGACGGGGCCGTTCGCGCCTTCGACTATGTACTTGCATTTCAGTTTGTCGGCGTTCTTTTCGCTGATGACGCCTTCAAGGGCGCAGGGCGAGAGGACGAGGCACTCCTGTTCGAGTATCTCTTCGCCGTTCATCTTGACGAGGCCCGGCTCCGAGTAACCGTCGAGGATGCGTTTCGGGTGCTTCTCAACGTAGGCTTTCGCCGCTTCAACGTCGATTCCGTTCGGGTTGTAGTAGCCGCCGGTGATGTCGCTGATTCCGACGATTTTGCAGCCCGCGTTGTGGAGGAAGAGGGCGTTGTAGGTTCCGACGTTGCCGAAGCCCTGTACGATTACGGTCGCATCCTTCGGATCGACGTTCTGTCTCTTAAGCAGCTCAAGGACGCAGGTGGCGACGCCCAGTCCGGTCGCGGCGGTACGGCCCTTGGAACCCCAGTAGGCTACGGGCTTGCCGGTGACTACGCCGGGTTCGAGGTGTCCGCGGAGCTTCGAAATGGTGTCCATGATCCAGACCATTTCGGGGCCGCCGGTGTTGACGTCGGGAGCGGGGACGTCGGTCCAGTCGCCGACGAACGGAGCGATGCGCGCCGCGAAGGTGCGGGTCATCATTTCGCGCTCGCGCGGCGAGAGCTCAAAGGGGTCTACGGAAATTCCGCCCTTGCCGCCGCCGTAAGGAATACCGGCGAGCGAGCACTTCCACGTCATAAGGCTCGCAAGAGCCTCGCACTCTTCAAGGTTGACGTCCGGGTGGAAGCGGAGGCCGCCCTTCGCCGGTCCGCAGACCGTCGAGTGCTGTACGCGATAACCTTCGAAAACTCTAACCGAGCCGTCGTCCATCTGGACGGGGATGGAGACGCAGATAGCGCGCTCCGGGCGGCTCAATACCTCGATGAGGCCATCTTCAAGCCCCATCTCCTCGGCCGCATCGTAGAAGTTCTCGAGTGCGGTGTGGAGAAGTACGTTTTTGGAAGTACGTTTCTGTACGGCCATACAAAAAACCCCCTTAGTTTTTTCGCCCGTTTAGGGCGCAGACATAAAATTTCGTCCCTAGGGACTTAATTTTTACGCACACTATTATTGTATTCCCTAACACTTTTCTAGTAAAGGGGGGCGCATGGCTCAATATGATTGTGAATGACAGAAAATAACGTCAAATTTGCATAATTTAAGGGGAATATTTGTGAAAAGAAACGCACGGGAGTGCAAAAGCCCGCAGATTTTTTATAAAAACAACTTTACGAGCACAACCGCAAAGACGAGCCCCGGCAGCATATTCATAACGCGAATTTTCATCAGGCCGAGCAGATTTATGCCGATAGCCATGAGCATGAGCCCACCCACGGCGCTCATCTCGACGACCGCCGCTTCCGTCATAAACGGCTGGAGCACTCCGGCGGCGAGCGTCAGTATGCCCTGATAGATAAAAACAGGGACCGCCGCAAAAAATACGCCGAATCCCATCGAAGCGGCGAGCGCGACAGATTCAAGGCCGTCGATAAGCCCCTTCGCAAGAAGCAACGAAGGATAGCCGCCAAGCCCCTCCTCAAACGCGCCAAGCACAGCCATCGAACCGGTGCAGTATACGAGGCTCGCAGTTATGAAGCCGGATGCGAACCCTTCGGCCTTGCTGCCGAGGCGTTTTTCAAGCCTGCCGGCGGCGCGCTCGAAAGCGCCTTCTATGCCGAGCAGCTCGCCTATAAGCGACCCGGCCGCGATGCTGACGGTCATAATGAGAGGCTGCTCCGATTTAAGAGCCATGCCGGTTCCAAGAATCAGAACTACGAGCGCGATGCCCTGAGCGGCAAGCTCCAGCGCCCTCTGCGGCAGCCTGCTGCGCAGAAGGACGCCCGCGGCAGCGCCGCACATTATGAGCAAAGCGTTCGCCAAGCTCCCGAAAAGCGGAATAGAAGTCAGAAAATCCAAAGAAAAATCCCCTTTCGCCCGCGACGCGGAGTGATGAAGATAAATTAAAAAATCCGATACGCCGCGCAAAAACGCGGAAGAATACAAAATTCCTCAGCAGGCGGAATCCGCGGCGAAACGCCACCTATTTTACAGCAAAACAGCGCGCCGGTGGAAAACTTCCGCGACGGCGTAAAGGTACGAAAAAAGCGCGCCCCATGCGGGACGCGCCTTATAAGTCTGAGTGGGAAGAACTACTTCAGTTCGACCTTCGCTCCGGCCTCTTCGAGCTTCTTCTTCATCTCTTCGGCCTCTTCCTTCGCTACGCCTTCCTTGACCGTCTTGGGGGCGCCGTCGACCATGTCCTTGGCTTCCTTCAGGCCGAGGCCGGTGATCTCGCGGACGACCTTGATGACGCTGATCTTGTTCGCGCCGTGGTCGGCGAGGACTACGTCGAACTCGGTCTTCTCTTCCTCCGC
>DVKA01000029.1 GCA_018716365.1 Candidatus Caccocola faecipullorum | reverse complement strand
AGCACCATGACGAGGACGAGGACGAGGCCGTAGATAAGCATACGGTACTGGGAGATTGGGCGGAAGAGCTCTGTGACGAGCGTCAGTATAGTCGTGCCGAGCAGGCATCCGCTCATAGAGCCGAGGCCGCCGAAGACGACTATCGAGACGAGCTCCGTCGACTTCGCCATGTCGAACATTATAGGCTGTATGAAGGACATATAGCCGGCGATCAGAGCGCCCGACACGCCGCAGTAGAAGCCGGAAATAGCGAGGCTGAGATTGCGGTAGTGCGCCGTGTTGAAGCCGAGGAGCGACGCAGCCACGTAGTCGTCGCGACAGGCCTTGAAGGTGCGCCCATAACTGCTGTTGACAAGGAAGAACATCGCAACCGCCAGTATCAGGAAGAACCCGACCGCGACCGGCATCGTCGTGTAGCCGTCGATTCCCGGATAACCGCGCGCGCCGCGCGTAACGTCGTTCCAGTTTTCAATTATAAGCCTGATGGCTTCGCCGAGGCCGAGGGAGACGATCGCATAGTAGTCTCCGACGAGCTTCAGCGTCGGGATGCCTATGAGGTACGAGAGGATCATAGCAAGGATTCCGCCCGCGATTATGGCGGGGATGAAATGCACCCCATGCTCGACCGTGAGTATAGCCGCAGTGTACGCGCCTATCGCCATGTAACCGGCGTGACCGAGCGTAAATAT
This sequence comes from Candidatus Caccocola faecipullorum, assembly GCA_018716365.1. GTDB lineage: Bacteria > Synergistota > Synergistia > Synergistales > Synergistaceae > Caccocola > Caccocola faecipullorum. The sequence continues at coordinate 7,341 of DVKA01000029.1, read as the reverse complement.
GCCGGTGAATCCGGTGAAGAGAGAGACGCCCATAGCGGCGATGCAGTTTATTGCGAGGAGGGTGATAACGCCAACGGCATAACCTTCCATAACAGACCGCCCTCCTTTACACTTTCTCGCCGACGGATTTTCCGAAGAGTCCCGTCGGACGGACTATCAGCGTTATGATGAGTATTCCGAAGACAACGAGGTCGCGGAACTGGCTCGAAATAAACCCGGCCGTCAGCATTTCGGCGAGGCCGAGGATGATGCTTCCGATGACCGCGCCGGGCAGCGATCCGAGACCGCCTATAACCGCGGCGACGAAGGCCTTCGTCGTGATCATGCTTCCGAGCTGCGGGTAGAGCGTATAGCGTACGGAGAGGAATATGCCTCCTACGCCAGCAAGAAGCCCCGCAACGAAGAAGACTATTGCGATGAGCCTGTTGACGTTGACGCCCATCAGCCCGGCCGTCTTGAGGTTATAGGAAGCGGCTCGGATTGCGAGCCCCCACTTCGTCTTGACGAGGAAGAGCTGGAGGCCTGCGAGGAATATGACCGCGGTAACGAGCGAAAGGATGTCAAAGGCGCTCGTCGTGGCAAGGCCGAGGAAATTTACAGGATCTGTCGGGATGACCGGGGGCAGAGCGCGGAAACGTCCGCCTACGGTGACCACGAAGATGTTTTCAATGACGATGCTCATACCCATCGAGGCGATGAGCATATAGAGCGTTATCGGCGTGCGTTCGCGTATCGGACGGTATGCAAGGCGTTCGACGACGATGGCCGAAATTCCCGCTCCGACGAGGGCGGCGAACGAGGCGACCCAGATATTCGCGCCGCCGGAACGCAGCGCGTAGTAGCAGATATAGCCGCCTATTACGAGGAATCCGCCGTGGGCGAAATTCGAGAACAGAAGAACGGAGTATACGAGGGAATATCCGACCGCGATAAGAGCGTAAACCGACCCGAGCGATAGTCCGTTAATAAGCTGCTGGATGAAAGTCTCCAAGAGCAACACCTCAAACTTTCTTGCGTTGATAAACAGATAAGCGGGGCTTGTTCAGAAAAGCGTCCAAGGCTTTCGCACAGAAAAGCCCTGGACGCGCGAGTTGCTTATGACTTATTTGGGTTCGACTTTCTTGTAGAAGTCGGTTTTGAGGTCGTCTCCGACTTTAAGGATGATACCGGCCTTGTTAACCGGGTTGTGGGTCGCCGGGTCGATGGTCAGAGTCGCGTGGTGGAGCTTGAGGCCCTTCGTCTCTTCAAGAGCCTTCGCTATCGCGGGGCCTTCAGCCTTGCCGGCGCGCTTGATGGCGTCGATGAGCCAGTACATACCGTCATAGGCCATGGTTCCGTTTACGAACTCTTTGCAGTCGTCTTTGTAAACTTCCTTATAGCGGGCGAATATCGGGGCCATTTCGGGATCGTCGAGGTAGGTGTGGTTGACCCAGTAGGTTCCCTTCATAGCGGGGCCGGCGATTTCGTTCATGAATTCAGCGTAGCCGTCGCCGCCGATGATGGTGAGATCAAGTCCGAGTTCCTGAGCCTGTTTGATGGCGAGCGCCATGTCCTTGCCCATGCCGGGGAGGAGCATTACGTCTGCGCCGGAGTTCTTGATCTTCGTAAGCTGGGCGCGGAAGTCGACGTCGGTCTCACGGAAGCCTTCGTCTGCGACTATCTTTCCGCCGAGCTTCTCATAGCTGTCGATGAAGAACTCGCGGAGTCCCTGAGCGTAGTCGGAACCGACGTTGTAGAGGATGGCGGCCTTCGTCTTGTGAAGGTCGTTGTAGGCGAGGTCGGCCGCAAGAGCTCCCTGATAGGGGTCGGTGAAGCAGATGCGGAAGGAATAGGGGCGGACGTTGCCTTTGTTGTCGACGGTGACGTAGGGGTTCGTTCCAACCGTTGAAATCTGCGGAACTTTTCCCTTCGCTACGATGGGGGCCGTAGCGATGTTGATTCCGCTGGAGTTCGCTCCGACGATGGCGCAGACTCCGTCGCTCTCAATCATACGGCGGACGGCGTTGACCGCGTCTTCGTTACGGGTCTTTGTGTCGTAGGGGATAAGTTCGATCTGGCGGCCGAGAACTCCGCCCTGCGCGTTGACGTCGTCGACTACGAGTTTAGCCATGTTGACTTCGGTGATTCCGTACTGAGCGTAGTCGCCGGTGAGCGCGGCGAGGTAGCCGATCTTGATCGGTTCGGCCGCAAAGGCGGCTCCTGCTGCTAGGACGACGGCGATAAGAGACAGAATAGCTAGTACCTTTCTCAATATAGTGCACCTCCATATTGTATTGTGTAGCTGTGTGACTCTGGCTCTATTTTATAATTTGTGAAGCGATATGTAAAGAAAAATCGGCGTAGTTAATTTAGTTAATTAAAATTTTTGAAATGAACGCGTGGGAGAGTTCAATTTTTGGGCAAAAATAATGGCGGAAGCTATTCCCGAATACCGGAAATACGCCTCCGTCTTTTTAGTTGAAACCTATGCTTTTACCTCTTGTCCTGTCTCTCTGGCGAGCTGCAGGAGCAGTTCGCGCTCCTTCGCCGTAAGAGATTTCGGAACTTTGACACGCACCAGTATATTCATGTCGCCGTTTCCCTTGCCCCTGAGCCTCGGCATACCGCGCCCCTTGATGCGCAGCTTCGAGCCGGCCTGCGTGCCGGCGGGAATGTCGAGTTTTTCTACTCCGTCGAATGTGTCTACCTTGACTTCGCAGCCGAGCGCAGCCTGCGGGTAGGAAATCTCTATCGTCGTGTTGAGATCGTCGCCTTTCCGCGTAAATCTCGCGTCAGGCATGACTTCGGTAAGGATGAACAGGTCGCCCGCCGGGCCTCCGTTGACGCCGGCCTCACCCTTGCTTGAAACGCGGAGCCTCGTGCCGTTGTCGACGCCGGCAGGTATCTTGACCTCGACACTCTGCGTCTTCCTCACGCGGCCCGCTCCGCGGCAGATTGTGCAGACGCGGTCGACGGTCTTGCCTTTTCCGCCGCATTGTGCGCAGGTCGTAACCTGCTGCATCTGTCCAAACGGCGTATTGACGACCTGACGGACCTGTCCGCTGCCGTGGCAGGAGGGACAGACCTCCACCTTGCTGCCTGGCTCCGCGCCGGTGCCGCCGCAGTGCGGGCAGGTGTCCATGCGCGGGATTTCAAGCTTGCGCTTCGTCCCCTTGTAGGCTTCTTCAAGAGTGATGCGGACGCTCGCTTCAAGGTCGTCGCCGCGGCGCGGCGCGTTCGGGTTCGCGCTCCTGCGGCGCGATCCGCCGAAGCCGCCTCCGAAAAGGTCGCCGAAGAGGTCTCCGAGGTCTTCCTGAGTGAACGTCTGTCCGCCGAAGCCTCCGAATCCGCCGCCGGCTCCGCCGAAGCCGTCCGGCGGGACGTCGCCGACGTAGCCAAACTGGTCGTACTGCGCGCGCTTTTTAGGGTCGCTCAGTACCTCGTTCGCTTCGTTTATCTCTTTATATTTGGCCTCCGCCTCTTTGTCGCCCGGGTTGGCATCGGGATGGTACTTCCGAGTCAGGGCACGGTAGGCCTTCTTTATCTCGTCAGCCGATGCTCCCCGGCTAACGCCCAATATTTCGTAGTAATCTTTTTTACCGGGAGCAGCCATCAGCAATCCACCTCTCAATAAATTTAATTCGTCATGCGCTGCGCGCGGGAAATTTTTAACTTTCCGCGAAATCTCCGCGCACGAACTGCTGCAAGGATTATAACCGTCCGCAGCTATTTGTCAAGATTAGTAAAAATATGGTCCGCCTCCGCCGGAGCCCGGGCGGCCCGATAAAAAATTGCGGAGCCTTGCGGTTTGCCGCAATAACTCCGCAATTTTATGATTATCTCACGGACTTACTTGTTGTCCTCTTCGCGGAACTCGGCTTCGACCGTCTCGCCGTCGTTGTTGTCCTGCTGCTGCGCGCCAGCGCCGGGGTTCTGCTGCTGCGAAGCTCCAGCGCTCTGCGCCGCCTGCGCCAGCGCGTTCACCGCTTCGGTCAGCTCTCTCGTTCCGGCCTTGATGGCCTCGGCGTCCTCTCCGTTCATCTTCTCGCGGAGGGCGGAGATTCTGTCGTTCACGCGGCTCTGGGCCGAAGCGTCGGCGCTGCCGGATTCTTTGACGAGCTTCTCTGCCTGATAGATTACAGACTCGGCTTCGTTGCGCGCCTCGATGAGCTCTTTGCGCTTCTTGTCCGCGCTTTCGTTAATCTCAGCGTCGCGGCGCATCTTCTCGATTTCTTCGTCGCTGAGGCGCGAGGACTGAATCGTAATGTTCTGCGCCTTGCCGGTCGCTTTGTCCTTCGCCGTGACGTTGACTATGCCGTTGGCGTCGATGTCGAAGGTGACTTCAATCTGCGGAACTCCGCGCGGCGCCGGTTTGATGCCGTCGAGGAAGAAGCGGCCCAGCGACACGTTGTCGCTCGCCATCGCACGCTCGCCCTGGAGGACGTGTATCTCGACCTGCGGCTGGTTGTCCGCTGCGGTCGTGAAGACCTGGCTCTTGGAGACCGGTATCGCGGTGTTCTTGTCGATTATCTTCGTGAAGACGCCGCCGAGCGTTTCAAGGCCGAGCGAAAGCGGCGTTACGTCGACGAGGACGATGCCCTGCTGTTCGCCGGAGAGTATCGCGCCCTGAATGGCCGCGCCCATTGCGACGCATTCGTCGGGGTTGATGCCCTTCGTCGGCTCTTTGCCCATAAGTTCCTTCACGAGCGCCTGCACCATAGGCATACGGGTCGAGCCGCCGACGAGGAGGATTTTGTGTATCTGGGAAGGCTCAAGGCCGGCGTCTTTGAGAGCCGTCCTTACCGGCGTCTTCGTCCTTTCGAGAAGGTCGCGGGTCAGGTCTTCAAATTTGGCGCGCGTCAGCTTCTGTTCGAGGTGTTTCGGGCCGTTGGCGTCCGCTGTGATGAACGGAAGAGAGATCGTCGTCTCCTGCATCGAGGAGAGCTCTATCTTCGCCTTTTCCGCGGCTTCGCGCAGACGCTGCGCCGCCATCTTGTCCTTCAGAAGGTCTATGCCGTCGCTCTTTTTGAACTCCGCGGCGAGCCATTCGACTATCCTGTTGTCCCAGTCGTCGCCGCCGAGCCTGTTGTCGCCCGCTGTGGAGAGGACTTCAAAAACGCCGTCGCCTACGTCGAGAATCGAAACGTCGAACGTTCCGCCGCCGAGGTCGTAGACCATTATCTTGTTGTCGTTCTTCTCAATGTTGACGCCGTAGGCGAGGCAGGCCGCCGTAGGCTCGTTGATGATGCGGAGCACGTTGAGGCCCGCGATGGTTCCCGCGTCCTTCGTCGCCTGGCGCTGGGCGTCGGTGAAGTATGCCGGGCAGGTGATGACGGCTTCGGTTATCGAGGTGCCGAGGTACTCCTCCGCGTCTTTCTTCAGCTTCTGAAGAATCATCGCCGAAATCTGCTGCGGCGTGTAGTTCTTGCCGTCGATTGCAACGGTCTTGTCGCTGCCCATCGAGCGCTTGATCGAAATGACCGTGCGGTCGGGGTTGACTATCGCCTGGCGTTTGGCGAGCTGTCCGACGAGTATCTCTCCGTCCTTGGAGAAGGCGACGACTGACGGCGTCGTGCGCTGTCCTTCGGGGTTCGGGATTACCGTTACATTGTCTCCTTCTTTTACTGCTACGCAGCTGTTAGTAGTTCCGAGGTCTATTCCTATTACTTTTCCCATGGTTGATTCCACCTTTATTTTTAACTTTTAACTGCGGCTTCGCCGCTCTGATGTTTCCTTTATTTATCCGTTGTACTTGCCTACGCGGACCTGCGGCGCTTTAAGCACCCTGCCCGCGAGCTTGTATCCTCTGCTTACCGCGCCGATGATGTGCCCGTCTTTCGACTCGTCGTCTACCGGCTCCATCGAGATTGCTTCATGAAGAGCTGGATCGAACGGCCCTTCCGTAGGGATGAATTCAAGTCCGAGCTTGCACAGCCCGTCGGAGAACTGGCGTATCACCATCGCCATGCCCTTCGCCATTCCGCTCTCGGGGTCGTTGATCGCCGCCGCGATGCGTTCGAGGTTCTCGAAGACCGGCAGCATCTCCTTCACAGCCTGCTCGGCGGCGAGCTTCGCGTTGCTTTCGCGGTCGCGCTCCATCCTCGTCCTGAGGTTGAAGTAGTCGGCGCGCGCGCGCGCGACCTCTTCCTTGAGCTTCTTTATCTCGTCCGCCTGCTTTTCCAGCTCGGCGGTAAGCTTCTTGATTTCTTCGTCCTGCGCCGCTCCGCAGCTCTCCGCTTCGTTTGCCTGCGCAGTGCAGTTTTCTTCGTTCTCTGTGCCGGCGCGGTTTTCGTTTTCCTGGTCGGTCATTTCTTTATCTCCTCTTTCTCGGCAGATTCGGAGTCGAGCTTGCGCAGCACTCCGTCTATCGATGCTATCGCTTTTTCGTAATCCATTCGCTCGGGGCCTATCACTCCGACGACGGCCTTCTGCCCTCCGGCCTCGCCGGTCGCGGCGACTATCGACGAGCCCTTCATTCCTGGCAGGTCGTTCTCTTCGCCTATCACGACGTTGAGACCGTCTATCGAACAGCGCTTCACAAGCTCCGCCATGTTTTCCTCTTCTTCAAGGAAGGAGCAGAGCGCCTGCATACGCCCGAGGTCCTGAAAGTCCTGAAGGTTCATCATGTGGCTGAAAGAGCCCGTGAATATCTTCGGCTCGTGCGCGCTGAGCATGGAATCTATCGCGGAGACGGCCTTCTCGCATTCGTCGTGGTAACGCCCGATGTCCGCAAGAAGCTCCTTCTTCACAGTTTTCTTGATGTCGCTCCACGCCATGCCGGAGAAGTGGTTGAGCTTCGCTGCGAGGCTGTCGAGATCCTCCTGCGACATATCGACCGCGACGTCGATGAATTTCTGGTGTACCAGGCCGCCCTGGAGCACCACGAGCAGCAGCACCTGGCGCTCGCCCATGCGCACGAAGTTCACGTGATGGAAGCGCACAGTGTCGAGCGGCGTTATCGCGGCGATGCCTACGTAGTCAGAAACGCGGCTGAGCATATCCGAGGCTGAGGCGAGCATCTTCTCCAGCCCCTGCCTGTGCTCCATCATTCTTTTAAGGAGCTTCACCGACGGGCCGGCGTTGTCCACGCGCTGGAGCACCGAGTCGACGTAGAGGCGGTAACCCTGCGTCGTAGGGATTCTGCCCGACGAGGCGTGAGTCTGCTTGAGGAAGCCGAGGTCTTCGAGGTCGGACATCTCGTTGCGTATCGTCGCGGAGCTGCGCCCCGTGAGGTAGCGGCGCGAGACCGTGCGCGAGCCGACCGTCTCGCCGTTCTTTATGTATTCGTAGACGACGGAGAGCACCACCTCGAGCTGTCTTTCCGTGATCATCCCGGCTTCACCGCCTTTCGTCCTCTCAGCT
>DVKA01000285.1 GCA_018716365.1 Candidatus Caccocola faecipullorum | reverse complement strand
CCGAAGAAGTGGGCGAGTGGTTCGGCAAAATAGCCGCGGATAAAGTCGAAGCGTTCTAGTTTTTCTGCAAAGACAGAGACGCATATATAAAAACATCCGCGCGGACGTTATCAGCCGCGCGGATGTTTTTGTCTTTGAGTGCTAAAAAATCAGTCCGAAATCTTCAGCCTGATAAAATCGCCGGTCAGGTTCCAGCTCTTTTCGATGATGTTGTCGGTCTGGCCGGGCTGCATCCATGGGATCATATTCGCGATGCCGAAGGCGTCGACGATCGTAATGAATCTCTCTCCGCTGTCGTTTATATAAAGATATACGCCCTCCGGCTGCTGCTTCGCCATTACGCCGCCTCCAAGATTTGTCTTGTATGATTAGATTATACTACAGGCGCTTTCAGTTTTGCCAAGGCCGTCGTTTTGCCGCCCGCCGCGTCTTTCCCGTTTTGAGCAAATGATATAATATAGCAAAACGGTAAAACGACAGCCTTAAAAATTTGCGTACAGCCGAAGGGGCGGCGGTGGGATGAGGATCAGCTCGGTGATTTGGTTGGTGTTCGTTATACTGATAATAGCGCCGGGGTGCGTCGTGCATTTCGTCTCTTCAAGGAGGCGGCGTTAGGATGCCCCCTCTTGCCTATTATCTCGCCGCGTTCGCAGTCTATACGATTTCGATAATCCTGCTCACGGGGCAGTCGTTCCCGCAGCGGGAGAGCCTGCGTTCGTTTTATATCGGGCGGCGCGGCGTGCCGCTTTGGCCTACAGTCGGGACTTTCTGCGCGACGTGGATAAGCCCGCTGTCGCTCGTTGGCTTCAGCATGTGGTATTACAGAGAGGGCTATATAGCCTTCTGGGCTTCTGTAAACGGCTGGATGCTCGGCTTTCTCCTCTTCCCGTTCATCGTCAGGCGGCTTCGGCGCGCGAGGGTCGTCTCGCTGCCGGAGTGGCTTGAGAAAACTTACGGCGACGCGCGCGTGCGGAAGCTCGCCGCCGCGGCTATGGTCCTGCTGTACACTATATATCTCGTCATACAGTTCCGCGCCTTCGGCATTATCGTGTCGTACATGCTTGAAATCCCGAGAGGCTTCGCCTCGACGTCGCTGATTTACCTTTTCGTGCTTTACACTACGTTCGGCGGCTATCCGTCGGTCGTGCGCAGCGACACGCTGAATCTGCTGCTTATCGTGGCCGGGGTCAGCGCCGCGGCGTGGTTCGCGCTGCCCGACGGTTTCAGCCTCTCCGCTGCGGCCGATGTGCTGAAGTCGGAGGGCGGACGCTTCGCCGCCGAGGGGCTTTCTCTTTCAGATGCGCTCTCCGGCACGGTGATTATGCTTGCGTGGGGGCTGGGCGTCGCCGGAAATCCTCAGTATGCCATACGAATAATCGCGTGCCGCAGCAAGAAGGAAGCCTTTCGCCTGATTTCCGTGTCGCCCTACATAATCGGCTGGGTTTATCTTTGTGTCACGTTTTTCGTTATGGCATGCAGGACGGCACATCCGCTTATAGGGAATATTGAAGAGACACTAGGCTTTGCGACGCTGGGGCAGTTTCTTCCGCCATTCGCTGCGATGCTGCTGCTTATTTGCGTTATAGCCTCTGCGGTGAGCACGGCCAATTCGCAGCTTCTTCTAGCCGCCTGCTCGCTTTGCTACGATTTGCTGCCGATGAAGCGCGATGGCGAAGGCGGCCCGTTCGGCGGCGAGCGTTTTCTTCTGGCGAACCGCATAGCGATTACTGTCATCGCATCCGTAGCGCTTTTGCTCGGCAACGCCGGGCTCCCCGGATATATCAGGCTCGGTACGATAAGCTGGACGCTCGTCGCTATTCTGTATTTCTATCCGCTTTTTACTCCGAAGCTTGTGGCGCGCGACATTTTGTTTTATGTGCTGCTGTTCGCGCTCTCGGCTCAGCTGATCCTCGTCATGATCTTCGGCGTCGAGCCGGAATACGCGATGCTTTACGTGATGCTCGCCGAAGGGCTTGTCTTTGCGGTAAGGCGCGCCGCCGGAGGCCGTCATGCGTAGGGCGGTAAGCCTTGAAAGCTTTATGAAATGGATGTTTCTGCTCGTCGCGCTTTCGACGGCGGCTCTCATCCTTGGAACGCGGCTTCACCAGAGCTATACGCGGAAGCTCGACGAGGCGGCGTTCATGGTAGAAAGGGCGGAGCGGCTGCTCAGCATTTACCGGTTCGAATATTCGTCCGCCGCGGATGCGGAGGAGGAGCTCGGCCCGTACTGGCGTCCATGCATGGAGGGCGAGCCGGCGGAGATGCAGCTTGCAATCGGAGGCGGCGTCTGCGGCTTCGTCATAGATTATGAAGCGATTTATGCCGATATGGTGGAGGAGGAGCGCTATCTCATCCTGGTCGGGATACTTGGCCTCATCGTCGCGGTCGAGCTAGCGGTTTTTTTATCCTACATTCTGACGCGGCCGCTGCGGCGGCTTACGTGGATGTGCCGGGAGATAGCGGCTGGGAAGTCTGTCCGCGTGCCGCAGTCGCTTTTTTCGCCTTCGGAATTTTCGGAGCTTATCGGCAGCTTCAACGACATGTCTGCGCAGCTCGCGCGCTGGCGGGAGGTGCAGCGCCAGCTCAGCAGGATGGACAGGCTCGCGGCTCTCGGAGAGATGATGTCGGGGCTGTCGCACGAGATACGCAATCCGCTCGCGAGCATGAGGATACAGACCGACCTGCTGCGCGACGAGATTGAAAGAATCGGAGCGGGAGATTTCCGCGGCGAGGATATACGCGACGCGGAGGAGCAGATAAGAGTGCTCGGCGAGGAGATGGACAGGCTGAACAACATCGTCGTGCAGCTTCTTTCGTTCGTCAGGCCGCGCCCCGCGGTCGTAAGCCCGACGAAGCTCGACGACATTCTCCCGTGGGCCGGCTCGATGATCGGCCCGCAGGCGCAGAAGCACGGCGTTCGCCTCGTCCTCAAATGCGGCGCGCCCGACGTGAAAGTGATGGCGGACGGCGAAGCGCTGCGCCAAGTCGTAATGAATCTTGCGATCAACGCTATCCAGGCGTCGGGACGCGGCGGCGCGCTTTCCATATCCGTCGGGCTTTTGCAGAGCGCTGACGGAAGAGAGGAACGCGGCGTGATAACGGTATCGGATACGGGCGGCGGCGTGCCGCCAGGCATCGAGCACAGAATATTCGACCCTTTCTTCACTACAAAAAAGGAGGGGACGGGGCTCGGCCTCAGCATTGTTCAGAGGATAACGGAAAGCTTGGGCGGCGAGCTGTCGCTTGAGAACGAAGCCGGCGGCGCGACTTTCAGAGTATATTTGAAGCTTGCGGAACGGAGGATTGAAGGATGAGCGTCTGGATAGTGGACGACGAAACGAACCTGGCGAACGGATTGAAACGCGCTTTCGAGCGCAAAGGGCACAGCGTCGAATGCCTCGGAAGCGTCGCGGAGCTTTACGACGCGCTGAACAGCTCGATACCGTCGCTGATATTTTTGGATCAGTGCCTGCCCGACGGCGACGGCATAGACGCGCTGCCCGTGATACTGAAAGCGGCGCCGCGCTGCAAGGTCATTATGATGACGGCCTTCGGAGACTCGAACCTTATCGTAAGGGCCATCCGGCAGGGCGCCTACAACTACCTCGACAAGCCGTTCCCGCTCGACGCGGCTATGAACATGGCGGAGCACGCCTTCGAGTCGATACGCTTCCGAAACCGCATAGCGCCCGCCTACTGCGACAGCAATCTGCTCGGTTCGTCTCCGGCGATGATGAAGATTACCGAAGCGCTGCTCAAGGTCGCCCCGTATCAGGATACGACGGTGCTCCTGACCGGGGAGAGCGGCACGGGCAAGGAGGTCGCGGCGCGGATGCTTCACAGCGCGTCGAAGTGCAAGGGAGAGTTCGTTGCGGTCAACTGCTCCGCGATACCTGAGGCGCTGCTCGAAGCGGAGCTCTT
>DVKA01000284.1 GCA_018716365.1 Candidatus Caccocola faecipullorum | reverse complement strand
TAGGAGAGGACGACCTCCGCCGCCGTCATAATATCGTAACGTCCGCCGGCATTCCGGGCTTTATGACGCCCTCCGTGTCCTTTATCGAAACTTTAATCCAGAAGACCATGTTCGCGCGCTCGCTCTGCGTCAGCGACATACGCGGGTTGTACTCGGCCTGCTGGTTGATTTCCGTCACAGTCGCCTCGAAGGCGCGGTTCGGGAACGGGTCCACGAAGACGCTGCACTTCGCGCCGAGCTTGACTAGCGAGAGCTGCGTCGAGGGGATATAGAGCTTCACCCAGCAGTCGGAGAGATCGCCAAGCGTAGCGAGCGCCGCGCCCGCCGCTATCACGTCGCCCTCTTCGTAATTCTTCGTCAGCACAGTGCCCGCGGCTGGCGAATAAAGCGTCTTGTAGCCGACGAGCGTCTTCGCCTTGCTGTACGCCGCCTCGGCGCGCGCCGCGTTCGCCTCCGCCGCCGCTATCTGCTCGACCCTCGGGCCGTTTTCGAGCAGGCGCAGCTGCTCGGCGGCGGCCTTCATGACGTTGTAGGCTGCCTTCGACTGCTCCGCCGCGAGCTCAGCGTCGCGCGCCGCCACCACGCCGTCGGCCGCGAGCGCCGCGAAACGCTCTTCGTCGCGCTTCGCCTGCTCGTACTGAGCGCGCCGCGCCGCGACCTCGGCCCTGGCGCGCGCTATATCTTCCTTGCGGAAGCCGCTGCGCAGCTCCTCAAGCTGCGCGCGCGCCGCGGCGAGCGCCTGCTCCGCCATGCGCAGGTCGTCGTCCGCGCCGTCCATCGACAGCCGCGCTATGAACTGCCCCTTCTCGACGCGGTCGGACTCCTTCACAGCCAGCTCAAGAATGCGCCCGCCCACGAGCGGCGCGAGCTGCACCTGCGTCACCTCGACCGTGCCAGACGCGCGCACATGCGACGTGTCCGGCCTCTCTTTAAGATAAATCGCAGCCGACGTGCCGATCACCAGCAACACAGCCGCGGCGGCCCAGACGGCCCTGCTCCTGAAAAATTCGGAAATCTTCATAACTTCGTCCCCCTTTGCAGGTTCTCTGCGTATTATCCGCGAACAGGGGACAAAAGTCAAAAAAAAGCCAAGCCGTACGGAAAAGCGCGGCGGAGCGGCGCGTGAAAAAATCTTCAATTTCCGGCGGGCTGCTTTTTATCCGGCGTTTTTATGCGGCGGCGGAGCGATTATAATTATGGCGGCGGGCCGCGTGCGGCGGACGCCGGAGGAGGACGATTTCGCCATGCAGACGTATATGATAGCGGGAGGCGCGGCGCTCGCCGCCGTCGTGGGATATATTTCGATTTACAACAGGCTGCGCCGCCTCGCGGTGAAGGTCGAGGAGGGCGGTTCGGACATCGACGTGGCGCTCGAAAAGCGTTACGACCTGCTCTCGGAGGAAATAGAGGCGGTCAAGAAATTTCTCAGCCACGAGTATGAAACCTACACGGCGGTCACGGGGCTGCGCAGCGGCGCGGACGTTACGGACAAGCGGGCCGATAGCGGGACGCTGACGCGCGAGCAGGCCGATGCGATAAACGAGGCGATCGGCGTGCAGTCCGCGAAGATGGCCGAGATAAAGACGAAGCTGGCGCAGCAGCGGCGCGGTAAGAAAAGCGGCGCGGCTGGGCGCAAGCTGAGCGCAGGCGAGAAGATGGGCCTGCTTTCGTCGATTCAGCAGAGCCTTGGCGGCGTCGGCACGGCGGTCAACGCGCTGGCCGAGCAGTACCCCGTGCTCTATTCGTCGGTATCTATGGAACATTTCCAGCGCTCAATCAGCGACGTGGAGGAGCATCTTCAGGCGGCGCGCCGTCTCTACAACGCGAACGTCTCGCTCTACAACCAGACGATAGCGTCGTTCCCGTGGCTTGTAGTCGCGCGCATCCACGGCATGGAGAAGGCGGAGTTCTACGAAATCGACGATAAAAAAAGGGAGTTCAAGGTAAACTTTGACTGATAAAAATTTTTCCGCGGACGAGGCTGTGAGCGAGGCGGAGCTTGAAGCGCTGCGCGAGAGCGCGAAGAAGCGCACGTACTTGGCCTACGCTCTCGCTGCGGCTGCTTTCCCGTTTTACTGGTGGCTTTTCTACACGCACGAGTTCGCAGACGGCGGCAGCTCCGCTATGATGAAGAACGCAATCGCGGCGATTGTGGCCTCGGCGGGGACCTTCGGCTTTCTCCACACAATCGTCGCGCGGTGCGCGCACGCGCGTTTCGTCGAGAGCTTCAAGGCGAAGTATGTGCTGCCGGTCATAGGCGCGCTCCCCGGCTTTTCGCAGCTGGAGTTCCGCAGCCGCGAGGGCTTCGAGTGGGAGGAGGTGCGCGACGCCGCCGTCGTCAAGTGCGGCGACAAGAAATATTTCAAGCGCGAGGATTTGCTCACGGGGCTTTACGAGGGCGTGCGCTTCCGCATCAGCGACGTGACGGCGCGCCGCATGGTGAAGAAGGAGAAGAAGCGCGAGCTTCAGACGCTCTTCGACGGTCAGGTGATCTGCTTCTCGCGCTTCGACGATACGAAGAAGAGCGCCGGGTTCGTGCAGGTCTTTCAGCGCGAGCTCTTCACAGACAATGGAGGCGCGCGCGCGGAACACAGGATAATGACGGAGAACGCCGCCTTCAACGACAAATTCAACGTCTTTGCGGAGGACGAACACAACGCCTATTACATCCTGACGCCGCAGCTCATAGGGAAGATTATGGAATTTTCAGAGGCGGCGGGCGCGCCTGTTTCACTCGTCTTCGTCGGGGAAAAGCTCTACGCCGCGGTCGAGCGGCGCGGAATGTTCGTCCCCGTCCTCGACGAGCCGGTGAGCGTGCAGAAGGAACGGCTCGGCGGCGACGTCGCGGTTCTGCGCAAGGCCGCGGAGCTTCTCATAGATTTGCCCGAATGACGTAAAATGCGCGCGGCGGCGTAAATTGCAGCCGCGCGTCGTACAATTCCGCAGTTTTACTGAGTTTTTACAATTCGCCGCGACTTAAAGAAAACGTAAAAAAGCCGCGTCTGCGGCTGCAAAGACGGCTCTCCGCCGTCGATTCTTAACGAAAAACATTCTCCGATGACTGTATCTGCGCCGGGAAATTAAGCGGACGCCCGGCGGCGCCTTGCAAAACGCGGCGTTTCCGCTCCCCGCCTTGACTTCTCAGCTCTTGCCGTTATCATAGAAAACGCGTTTAGAGTGCCGGCGACGGATGCGACTGAAAAAATCCAAGATACGGCGGGTTCCGCCCGCTTTTTGAGGAAAGCTCCTCCGCCGCGTTCGAACTCTCAAGGAGGTAAATATGCGGAAACTAATGAGAAAGCGGCATTTCCATCTGCCGCGGATCGCAGCGATGTTCCTGCTTCTGCTCTCCATAGTCCTTCACCCGGACGCCTGCAAGGGCAGCACGGAACCACAGCCGAAAACACATACCACCCTCTCGGATCAAACTGTGATAAAACCGGCGGAAAAGTCCGCCGAGGCGCAGACGGCTGCGGAAAAGATACGGAGCCAGATACTCCGCATCGCGCAGGACAACGCCGCGACTAAGGCGAAAATGGAGAAAAGGCGCGAAGAGGCGCGGTCGGCAAAGTACGACCAGTCGATATACAGCGCGCTGAAGCATCAGGGGCTGACGGAGGAAGATCTGGCGAAATGGCGTCACGACCACCCGCTCAGCACGCTCAACAGGCTCGACAGGCTGCCGCCCGCGAAGCAGCGCAGCGTTGCGAACACCGCGACCTTCATCAGGAAGGTGAACCCTAAGATACCCTATGAAACGGCCTGGCGCGAGGCGAGCGCGCTCGTGTTTTACAGCATAAAATACGGCGTGCCGTCGAACCTGGCGGTCGGCATAGCGAAGGCCGAGAGCCACTTCAACCCGAACGCGAAGAGCAGCGCCGGGGCGCTCGGCGTCATGCAGGTTATGTGGAAGGTGCACAACGGGATGCTGCGCGCGAAGGGCATAGCGCCGACGCGCGACCATATGTTCGACCCCGAGCGCGGAGTCGAAGCCGGAGTGCTGATACTGTCCCGATACATCACGGCCTACGGCACGGTGCAGAAGGCGCTCAACAAATATTACGGCGGCATAGCGACCAACTATCTTAAAAAAGTCAACAAAAATATGGCTCAGCTCAAGAGCCATTCCGAAGCGATGGGATATTAAGGAATACGAACACTCTGACGTAACCGGAGGGCCGCGCGCCTTCCGGTTTTTTATGCTCCGCCGTTGGCGTTCGGGCGGCGCGGCTATATAATCGTGCTTACATAATTCGCGCAGGGGGGCGGCGCATGAAGAACGAAGGCATGGCCGCGGAGTTTTTCCGCGGGGTCAGGAAGAGCCTGCCGGTAATAACGGGCATGATACCGAGCGGCGCGGCGTTCGGCATACTCGCCGAGACCGCGGGCTTCTCCGTCTGGGAAAGCCTCCTCATGTCGCTGATAGTCTTCGCGGGGGCCAGCCAGTTCGCGGCGCTAAACCTTCTCGCCGTAGGCGCGCCCGCGGCGGACATCGTGCTTGCTACGGCGCTGCTCAACGCGCGCCACATAATGATGGGTTCGTCGCTTTCGCGGCGCATGAAGGGCGGCGGCAATCCTCTCTGCAAGGCCGCGCTTTTCTTTTTCCTGACCGACGAAAGCTTCAGCGTCGCGTCGCTTCAGAACGGCGGCGCGGTGAGCGCGCCTTTCCTCTGGGGGCTTCAGCTCCCGATATATCTCACGTGGAACGTCCTCACGGTGTGCGGCTGGCTCGGAACTTCGGCGCTGCCGCCCGCGCTGCGCGCGAGCATGGGGATTGCGATATACGCGCTCTTCATAGCGCTGATAATCCCGTCGGCGCGAAAGAGCCGCGCCGCGCTCGCCGTCACGCTTGCGGCGATGGCGCTCTCAACGCTCTTCAAGTTCGCGCCCATGCTCTCCGAGCTCAACAAGGGCGTGGCGATAATGATTTCCGCGGGCGGAGCCGCGCTCTTCGGCGCTCTGCTCTTCCCGCCGGAGAAGGAGGAAACTGCGTGAGGCCGGAACTTATCTACCTTTTCATAATGATGATGCTCGCGACCGCGCCTTCGCGCGTGCTGCCGCCCTTCCTGCTCGCGGGGCGGAAGCTGCCGCCGCTGGTCTCCGCGGTGCTCGGCTATATGCCCTTCGCGGTCATCGGCTCGATAACATTCCCCGACTGCCTCTTTGCGACCGGCAGCTTTTACAGCTCCGCGGCGGGCACGATAGCGGCCTTCATAGCGGGCTGGTACAGCGGCAACGTCGTCGCCGTCATGGCGGCCTCCATCGCCTCCGCCTTCGTCATAGCCCAGCTCGGATTTTAGAAGAGTATTCCCACGGCGCAGTAGACGAGCAGCAGCGCCATGACCCCGTTGAAAAGCCTGCCGTGGCTGCTAAGCGCGCGCTGGAAAAGCACGCCGAAGAGCGCCCACGTCCAGTTCGCTACGGAGCCTATCACGGCGAGCAGTACCGCGAAGGCCGCGACCACGGCGGTCGAATCGAAGGCCGGCATGACGAACGAGGTCAGCGCCGTCACGCCGTAGAGCATTATCTTCACATTCACGAACTCAAGCACGAAGCCCGCCCAGAAGCCGCAGTCCACATCCCCGCCCTCCGACGCGCCGGAAGAACGCCACGTGCGCCACGCTAGCCAGAGAATATAGGCCGCCCCCGCCCACTCCATGAAGGGCATAATCTTCGGAACGAACGACGCGAGCGCGACCGAGAAAAGCGCGCAGAGCAGCATGACTATTATGAAGCCCGCGAAGACCCCGACGAGCACGCGCCACGCGCGCGCGATGCCGTAGCGCCCCGCCGCCGACATCGAAAGAATATTGTTCGGCCCGGGCGTGAAGGCCGAGGCGAAAACGTAAAGCGCAAAGCCGACAAGATTGAACTCTTCCATAGCGTACTCTCCGAAATTTTTTTCATATTCTATCACGCGAAGCGCGAAACGCCGCCGCTCGCGGGAAAAGTCCCGCCTTTGCGCGCCGCTCTGGCAATCTGCCGCGACAGCAGCAAATTGCGGCGGCGATGCGAATTTCATGAAACAGATACAAAGGGCCGCCGCCCGCGCCGCTTTGCTTGACAAGCGTGCATATGCACACTATTATATGCGCGAAAGGGCGGAGGCGATAGATTTGGCCGGGATAATGAAATGCCGCCGCGTCTGCTGCGACACGCGGACGCGGAGATTTTCGACCGAAGGCGCGGAAGGGGCCGTGCTACTCAGCGTCGAGGAGCTTGAGAGCCTCCGGCTCTGCGACCTCGAAGGCGCGGACCAGAGCGCGGCTGCGCAGTCTATGGGCGTCTCGCGCGGCACGCTCCAGCGCATAATTTATTCCGCGCGGCGCAAGGTCGCGGACGCGCTCTGCTCCGGCAAGGCGATACAGATAGGCGGAGGCAATTTCAGCCCCGCGGAGCGGATATGCGGCGGGCGCGCGAGATGCTCGCGCTGCCGCTTCGCGCGCGGAGGCTGCGAAATTTCAGATACAGAGGCAAAATTGGAAACGGAGGACGAAGTTATGATGAAAGATGGAATAATAGCGGTAACGATGGAAGACGGGCAGATTTTCCAGCATTTCGGACACACGCGCTGGTTCGAGCTCTACGAGATAAAGGGCGGCGCGGTCGCCTCGCACAGGACGCTCGACGCGGAGGGCAGCGG
>DVKA01000283.1 GCA_018716365.1 Candidatus Caccocola faecipullorum | reverse complement strand
CAGACAGACATTTACGGCTCTGCTAGCTTGGCGGTGTGTAATATTTGCTTTTACAATTTCTTGAAAAAATGTTAAATTTTATGTCGACGCACAACAGAAGGGACGATTAGAGATATGTTCTATGTCAGCCGGATTTTTACAACGCCGCCTGATAGCTTCAAATCAGATTTGCAGAAAAGTGTCTACCGCGTACTTGGCGAGTTGGGGATAGCGTACGAACGCGTCGATACGGACGAAGCCGTCACTATGGACGACTGCGTGCTTATTAACGAGCGGCTCGGCATGGAAATGGTGAAAACGCTTTTTCTATGCGGACAGGCGCGGGATGTCTTTTATCTTTACATTACCTCCGGCGGCAGCCGCTTCAACGCTAAAAAATTCAGCCGCGCGGCCGGCGCGCCGCACCTTTCTTTTGCCCCGGCAGAACTGATGTTTTCAATGCTTGGCACAAAAATCGGTGCGGCGACTGTGTACAGCGCGCTTCTTGATGTCGATAACCGTGTGAAAATTGTTTTCGACAAAGCTGTTGCGGAGCGCGAGTGGTATGGATGCAGCGACGGTACAACTACCGGCTATATGAAATTGAGGACGTCGGATATTATCGGCCCGTTTTTGCGTTACGCGAAGCATGAGCCGTTGATAATAGAAGCGTAATCGGTTGGTCTATGATATGAAACGCGGTTATTTTATGTATATCGCGGCGCTCTGCCTTTTCGGCTCCAACGGCGTCGTTGCATTGAACATTGCGCTTGAAAGCTATCAAATCGTCATGCTGCGTACGCTGATAGCGAGTATTTTTCTGTGCTTGGCTTATTTTGTCTCCGGCGGCCGGATGCGCGCGCTGGAATACAAAAAAGATATGGCCTGCATTGCTGTCTCAGGTGCGGCTATGGGGATAAGTTGGATATTTTTGTTTGAAGCCTATGTGCTCGCCGGAGTCAGCATCCCTACGCTCGCATATTACTGCGGCCCTGTGGTCGTTATGGCGCTCTCGCCGTTTATATTTGGAGAAAAGATTACAATTTTAAAAATAGCGGGGCTTGGTTCAGTAGCCGCAGGTATGCTGCTCGTAAACGGGGCCGAGCTTCAGAGCGGCGGCATTTCGCGCGGGCTTTTCTATGGTCTAGCAGCCGCCCTGATGTACTCATTCATGGTGATTTTTAATAAAAAAGCGAAAAATGTTACCGGGCTTGAGAACTCGGCGATGCAGATGTGCGTGGCATGCGCCGTTTCTACGGTTTACGCTGTGGGCAAAGGGCTGCCTTCCATCGCTGGAGTAATTGAATTTGCCGTGCCGGTTATGTTCCTCGGGCTTATTAACACAGGCGTCGGCTGCTATCTCTATTTCACCTCAATACAAAAGCTTCCTGCGGCCTCAGTCGCAGTCTGCGGTTATCTTGAGCCGCTTTCCGCGCTTCTTTTTTCCGCCGTTATGCTTAACGAAACACTCTCGTGCGCGCAGCTTCTCGGCGCGGCTTTAATCATAGGCGGCGCGGCGATGGGTGAGCTTTTAGGGGCGGGACTAAAAAATCGGAGATAGGCAAGTGCGGCGATAATCGCGATATATATCGAGCAATATTGAAAAAGGCGGCCACTTCGGGCCGCCTTTGCTGTGTCTGGGGATTGTGCTTTTGTCCTAAAACTACGCTACGCGCTCGCCGAGTTTGTAGACTTCTTCGATTGAGGTCGCTCCGGCGTGGTAGGCGAGGGTCGTCGGGCTTTCGCCGTCGAGTACGAGGAAGTCCGCCTGCTTGCCCTCTTCGAGGCTGCCGAGCTTTTTCGCGCGGTTCACGGCGTAGGCGGCGTTGAGCGTCGCTGCGGTGAGCGCCTCTTCGACGGAGAGGTCCATGCACATTACGCCGAGGCCGAAGATGAACGGCATCGATTCGCAGAAGCATGAACCTGGGTTGCAGTCCGTCGCCATCGCTACCGGCACGCCCCAGTCGACCATCTCGCGTCCTCTCGCGTAGGGCTTTTTGAGGCTGTACGCAGTTGCGGGGAGCAGCACGGCTATCGAGCCCGCTTTGCCCATTGCGCGGAGGTTCGCCTCCGAGGCGGCGAGAAGGTGCTCCGCCGAGCGCGTCGCGAGCTCCGCCGCGAGTCCGGCTCCGCCGAGGTCGTTGACTTCGTCGGCGTGTATCTTTGTGTCGAAGCCCATTTCTTTGGCGGCCTTGAGCAGCCGGCGGCTCTGGTCTACTGAGAATACGCCCTCTTCGCAGAAGACGTCGCAGAACTCCGCTATACCCTGTTCTTTGACTTTTGGGAGCATCTGCTTGACGAGCACTTCGTCGACGAATTCGTCCGCGCGGCCCTTGTATTCCTGCGGGACGGCGTGCGCGCCCATGAATGTGGGCACTACGTCGAGCGGCGTCTCGCGTCCGACGCGGCCTATAACTTCGAGCATCTTGAGCTCAAGGCCGAGTTCGAGGCCGTAGCCGCTTTTTATCTCGACGGTCGTCGTGCCTTTTGCGAGCGCTGCGAGAGCGAGCTTTTTCGTCGTCTCAAAAAGCTGGTCTTCCGTCGCTGCTTTCACGGCGTTGACTGAGGAGAGTATGCCGCCGCCGCGCTTGAGTATCTCAAGGTAGGGAAGGCCGGCGAGGCGCATTCCGAACTCGTCTTCGCGCCGTTTTGCAAAGCACATATGCGTATGCGGGTCTACGAAGCCGGGAATGACGCAGGCTCCGCCGAAGTCCTTTTCTATCGCTACTTCGCAGGGGCATACATTTTTGAGGATTTCTTCCTCTTCGCCTATTTTCTCGATTATGCCGCCGCTGACGAGCATCGCGGCTTTCTTTATTTCTTTAACGCGCGCCTGTTCTGCGCCCGCGAGCGGCTTGCCGCCGTCGACGGGAGTGAATAGGCGCATATTGCGGTAAAGTTTTTTCGCCATTATTATTCGGCGTCCTTGCCCATGAGTTCGAGGAGGCGGAGTTCAAGCACCTGCTCGGGGTCGAAACCGGCTATCTGGAGGTAGTAGGCGGCGCTTTCGAGTATCGCGTTGACGGGGATCATGCCGTAGACTTCTGTCTCAATGACATCGACGCCCCAGCGTTTCGCCTCCATGCGGATCATTTCAAGCACGCGGTAGAGCGAGTTCTTCTCGTAGTCTACGAGGTTCATGCTGACCTGCGTGATGCCGCGTTCCTCAAGCGCAAGGCCGATGCCCTTGACGTGGCAGAATCCGCCGGACGAGGCGCGGACTGTCGTTGCGATCTTCTTGGCTATATTTACGTCGGAGGTGTTGAGGTTGACGTTGAATGCTACGAGGAACTTGCGCGCGCCGATTACAGTAGCGCCCGCGGTGGGGTGGAGGCAGGCTTCGCCGACGTCGGGCTTGCGGTCGGGGTTGGTCTTGGCCTCATCCTTGAGCACTTCGTACTGGCCTTTACGGATGACCTCAAGACGCTTCCTCTCAGTACGAAGCGCTGCGTCTTCGTAGAAGTAGACGGGGATTCCGGTCTCTTTGTAGTAGCGCTCGCCGAAGTTGTGGGCGAGTTCAATGCACTCTTCCATCGTGATGCCCTTGATGGGGGTGAAGGGGACGACGTCGACGGCTCCGATGCGCGGATGGCCGCCCTGGTGCGCGTTCATGTCTATGTGCTTGAGTGCGACTTTCGCGGCTTCGAGAAGCGCCTCCTGAATCGGCGCGGGAGCTCCGACGAGGCTTACGACGAGACGGTTGTGATCTTCGTCCGCGCGGTGGTCGAGGAGATAGACTCCGCGTTTGCCTTTAAAGCAGTTTACTATTTCATCTATAACGTCCTGTCTTCTTCCCTCGCTGAAATTCGGTACGCATTCAATTAACTGCATTGCCATTTACTGTCACGCCTTTCGTGGTATATAAAAATCTATGGGTATAGTATAGCCTTTTTATAAAATAAATGTAAAAAGCGACTGAGCCGCTTTTTACATTTATCATGCGTCTTATGATGTTTTCCGATTCGCCCTTACTTGAGTTCGCCGATTTCCTTTTCGACGGCTTCGACCATCTTTCCGCTCTCGACGAGTTCGAGCGACTTCAGCAGCAGCGGCTGCATGAACTGATCTTTTTCATAGAACGGCACGTGCTTGCGGAACTCCGCGTGGGCCGCGCCGGAGCCTTTGCCGGGCTTCAGCGGAGCGCGGAAGTTCATGCCCTGCGCCGCGTTGACCATCTCTATTGCGATTACGCGGTTCGTGTTGTTGAGTATCTGGCGGGCCTTGCGCGCGCTGTAACCGCCCATCGAAACGTGGTCTTCCTGGTTCGCCGAGGTCGGTATCGAGTCGACGACGGAGGGATGCGCGAGGACTTTGTTCTCGGAGACGAGCGCGGCCGCCGTGTACTGCGGAATCATGAAGCCGCTGTTGACGCCGCTGTCGGATACGAGGAACGGCGGCAGGTCGGAGAGCTTATGGTCGACCATGCGCGCGATGCGGCGCTCGGCGATGTTCGCAAATTCCGCCGCTGCGATGCCGAAGAAGTCCATCGCCATAGCCATCGGCTGGCCGTGGAAGTTTCCGCCGCTGACCGCGTCGCCGTCTTTGTGGAAAATTATCGGGTTGTCGGTGACGGAGTTGATTTCTATTTCAATCTTTTCCTTGACGTAGGCTATCGCGTCGCGGCTGGTGCCGTGAACCTGCGGCAGGCAGCGCAGCGAGTAGGCGTCCTGAACGCGGTCTTTCTTGTAAGCCTCGACGATTTCGCTACCTTCGAGCAGGCGGCGCATATTCTCGGCGACGATGCCCTGTCCGACCTGCGGACGGAGGTCGTGGGTCCTTCTGTCGAAGGCGTAGGGAACAGCGTGGAGCGCTTCGGCGGACATTGCCGCGGCGATGTCGGCGTTCTTTTCCATCGTGAGCGCGTCGACGACGCAGAGAGCCGCGACGGCGTTCATGACGGTTGTGCCGTTGTTGAGCGCGAGGCCTTCCTTCGGCTGGAGCTCGACGGGCTTCATTCCGACTTTGACGAGCGCCTCGGAGGTCGGCATAACCTTGCCCTGGTAGACGACGTTGCCGTGGCCGATGAGCGAAATCGCAACGTGCGAAAGCGGGCAGAGGTCGCCGCTCGCGCCGACGGAACCCTGCGTCGGGACGACGGGATGAATGCCGAGGTTGAGATAGTCGACCATCTGCTGGAGCGTCTCAAGGCTGATGCCGGAGTAGCCGCGGGAGAGCGTGTTGATGCGGAGCAGCATTATTGCGCGGACTACGTCCTCGGGATAGGGCTCGCCGAATCCGCAGGAGTGGCTCAGAAGAAGATTTTCCTGAAGCTGGCGGCATTTGTCGCGCGGAATAACGACGGAGGCGAGATCGCCGAAGCCCGTCGTGACGCCGTAGACAACGCGCCCTTCGTCGGCCCAAGCGAGTACCGCCTTAGCGCATTCCTTTATCTGTTCCTTGGCTTCAGGCGAGATTTCTACCTTCCAGCCTTTGCGCGCAACGTTCACAACATCCTGAAGCGTGAGAGACTTACCGTCTAAATAGACTGTCGACATAAAATTTCCTCCTTAATTTGATGTTTATTACATCTCATATAGTTATGCTATAATACTTTTCAGATCTAAAAGCCCTCCTGTGGAGCACGGCTGTTTCGCACTTTAAAGCTTTTCGACCCTAAAATTTTGCGCTACAATTAGTATAATATGAAACGCGGCTAAGTCAAGAGAAAAAATATAAAAG
>DVKA01000282.1 GCA_018716365.1 Candidatus Caccocola faecipullorum | reverse complement strand
TGCGCAATCACTATTCGTTAGTGTTGTTCCACTGCTCTTGAAGCATAGCGAGTTGCTTTACTGCAGCCGTCTTCAAGTCCGGTGCGAGGTGCGCGTAGATTTGTGTCGTGCGGATATCCTTGTGACACATCAAGTCCCTGACCGTAATCAGCGGAACCCCAAGCATAACGAGCTGGGAAGCGAAGTCGTGGCGCATGTTATACCATGTCGCGTTTTTTATGCCGCAGAGTCGGCACAGTTTTTCGAACGCTGTAGCCCAGTCGTCGAGTCCCACCAATTTGCCGTCACTGCGGTGAAAAACAAATCCATCGTTAGATGGTTGAACTCTGCGCCAGTCGGATAGCACCTGTTCTGCTGGCGTGTTACATGGGATGCTCCATTCATCTTTTGTCTTCATATATTCCGCAGCTAATCGAATCGTATGTGCTGTGAAGTCTATATCAGACCATTTTAGGTGAAATAGGGAATTGGGGCGCACGCCGGTGTTAAGGCTTATAATCACGGCTGTGTGGAGCCAAGGATATTCCGCTATTTGAGATGACTTTTCCACCAGAGCCTGACGCTCCCATGGTTCGAAGTATCTTCGGTTTCTCTTTGAATCAGTCTCAGATAGCTTCTCTGGCTTGGAAGGTAATTTTATATCGTCTGGCGAAATTTCTCCCTTCTTGTATAATAAATTAACCATACCGTATAATTCCGTGATCTTCTTATTGATAGTACGGTAAGTGTTCCCTTTGTCTCGTTCTTCTTCTATAAATTTCAACATATCTTTGCTGGTCAGTTTTGAAATAGGTTTTTTACCTATGCACGATTCTGCGACCTTACGAAGATCCAACATCCGAAAATCTTTCGCTTTCAGGTGTCCGATATAAGTCTCGTACATTGGGAGGAGATCGCCGAGCGTCATCGCCTTACGCTGTTCCTGTGCTTTCTTCGCCTGCAGCTCCCTCTTCACGGTTTTAGGGCTTTTTCTGGTACGCAGCAATTCTCCGAGAAATCTTCGCGCCTCCTCACGGGCAAGGTCCAGACTCTTCCCGTCGCACGGCACGCCCTGCAAAGTATAATATCTACGCTTATCTCCGCTTTCTGGATCAGTGTACTTTACCGCCCATGACTTCGTGCCGTTATATTTTACGCGTATGTACAAATCAGTGACAATATGGTCTCTGAGTTCATAATCTTTCCCGGTCGCCCGTAGTTTATCTATTTGACTTGATGTTAATTTTCCATTTTTCAAGTTTATCACTCCTTTGTTAGTGTAATCGGGTAACGTATAGGTAACGTTTTAGAGCATACAATCAGCATGTTGATTTATCAAGATTTACTATCAGAATACTATAATTTGTCATAAAGTCTATATAGTCAAAATTAATCAGAACTATAAATGCTTACTATCAGTTAATTGATGTTGGACTACGGATCCAAAGGTTACGGGTTCAAATCCTGTCCGGCGCGCCATTTTTAGCAGTAATAAGGACTTAGAGCTTTCGCTTTAAGTCCTTTTTATTTTGCTTTCCTATTTTATTTTTTTGTTTTCCTAACGGTGGACAGTAAACCGCGGACGGCCAGCGCGCGGGCCGTCCAGCGGCGCGCTTCGCGGGACTTTGTGCGCGCTCTTGTTTCACGGAAAGAGCGGCGCTGCATGTTTGGGCCGGTGCCGTCGTGCTTCGTATCAGTAATTTTTACAGTTTTCGTTCATTTATATTCGGCTCAGTTGTGTTGCGCAATGCCGGTACATATGCCGTTTGTGATAGAAGTGGAATTGCAGATTTGCGGCTCAGACGGCACAAATAAATTGTTTGACAGGGTAAAAAGTAGAATATATAGTAGTATATGGCGCGAGGGCGTGTTTTTGTTCGTCCTGCGAGACGCGCCGCCGTCTGAATTCAATCTGTGATTTCTATCTTTAGAACGGGAGGTACAAGGATATGCCCAACGAAGGAAGCACTTCCCCGAAAGAGCGCGTCAATATAGTTTACAGACCCGCTACTGGAGACGTGCAGGAAGATGTAGAGCTGCCTCTTAAGTTGATGGTCCTCGGGGATTTCACGCTCCGCAAGGACGATACTATGCTGGAGGACCGCAAGCCTATCAGCGTAGACAAGGATAATTTTGACAAGGTGATGCAGAGCCAGGGGCTTTCGCTCCAGCTCCAGGTGCCGAACAAACTTTCCGACGATCCCGACGCTACGCTCAGCGCCGACCTGAAGTTCGAGACGCTGAAGGATTTCGGCCCCGACGCTCTTGTTCAGATGGTGCCGGAGCTGGCGAAGCTGATGCAGCTGCGCGAGGCGCTCAAGGCGCTGAAGGGCCCGCTCTCGAACGTCCCGAATTTCCGCAAAAAACTCCAGGATCTCGTGAACGACGAGAAGACCCGCGACGCCCTGCTTCAGGAGCTGGGCATAGACGCAGAGGAGGATAAGTAAGGATGGCTGAGGAACAGAGAGAGGCTATGGAGCAGCAGGCCGCTGCCCCCGTTTCCAGTCTGCTGGACGAAATTATAGAAGCGTCGAAGATCAAGCCGACCGACGAAGGCTACGACGTTACGCGCGCTGGGCTTCAGGAGTTTATCCGCGAGATAGCTTCGAGCGGCACGACTCCGAAGGTGAGCGGCGCTCTCGTCGACGCGATGATAGTCGAGCTGGATAAGAAGCTTTCCGACCAGGTCAACGAGATTATGCACAATAGTCAGTTCCGCGAGCTAGAATCCTCGTGGCGCTCGCTGAAGTTCCTCGTCGACAACGTCGATTTCCGTCAGAATACGAAGGTCGAGATCCTCAACGTCTCTAAACAGGACCTCATCGACGATTTTGAAGACGCGCCCGAGGTCGTAAAGTCGGGCCTTTACAAGCATATTTATACGGCGGAGTTCGGCCAGTTCGGCGGACAGCCCGTCGGCGCGGTTATTTCGAATTATACATTCGGCTCCGGGCCGCAGGATATGGAGCTACTGCGCAACGTCGCGAGCGTTTCCGCGATGTCTCACGTGCCGTTCCTCGGCGCGGCGGGCAAGGAATTTTTCGGCATCGACTCGTGGGACCAGCTGCCGAATCTCAAAGACCTGCACTCGATATTTGAGATGCCGCAGTACACGAAATGGCGTTCGCTGCGCGAGAACGAGGACAGCCGCTATCTCGGCCTGACGCTTCCGCGCTTCCTGCTTCGCCTGCCCTACGGCGAGAATACGACGCCCGCGAAGAATTTCAACTTCACGGAGACAGTTGCGGACAACGAAGATTTCTGCTGGGGCAACACGTCGTTCGCGCTCGCTTCGCGCATGGCGGACAGCTTCGCAAAATACCGCTGGTGCAGCAACATCATCGGCCCGCAGAGCGGCGGCGCGGTTGAGAACCTGCCGCTGTACCAGTTCGAGCAGAGCGGCGAAATTCAGACGAAGATACCGACTGAGGTGCTCATCTCCGAGCGGCGCGAATACGAGCTTGCGGAGGAGGGCTTCATCGCGCTGACGATGCGCAAGGGCTCTGACAACGCGGCGTTTTTCTCGGCGAACTCCGTGCTGCGTCCGAAGGTCTTCCCGAACACGCCGGAGGGCAAGGAGGCCGAGATGAACTACAAGCTCTCGACGCAGCTGCCCTATATGATGATAATGAACCGCCTTGCGCACTACATCAAGGTCATCCAGCGCGAGAACATCGGCGGCTGGAAGGAGCGCGCCGACATAGAGCGAGAGCTGAACGTATGGATCAGCCAGTACGTCACGGAGATGGACAATCCCGACGCGATTACGCGCAGCAAGCGCCCGCTCCGTATGGCGAAGGTGCAGGTCAGCGACGTGCCCGGAGATCCCGGCTGGTACTCCGTCAATCTGCTAGTCCGCCCGCACTTCAAGTACATGGGAGCGAACTTCACGCTTTCGCTTGTCGGCAAATTGGACAAGCAGTAAATAAGAGAATACAGAAATTAGATTTTCAATCTGAACAGTAAAGGAGAAGTAAAAAATGGCACTTACCGCGTATATGAAGCTTAAGGGAAAAAGCCAGGGAGACATCAAGGGCGACTGCGAGCAGGGCGGCGACAAGAAGGATTCGATCCTCGTCTACGCGACGGAGCACAAGGTAGAGATCCCGAAGGATACGCACACAGGTCTGCCGACGGGGCAGAGGATTCACCACCCCTATAAGATAACGATGGCTAAGAGCCAGGCTTCGCCGAAGCTCTATAAGGCCTGCTGCACCGGCGAGCAGCTCGAAGTGACGCTCGACTACTACCGCATCAAAGCCGACGGGACGGAGGAGAAGTACTTCACCGTCAAGATGGAGAACGCCATCGTCGTCGAGATGGACCAGCTCACGCCGCTGACCTTCCTGCCGGAGAGCAAGCCCTATCACGATATGGAGGACGTGCAGTTCACATATTCGAAGATCACGTGGACCTACAACGACGGCAACATCGAGTACACCGACGACTGGAAAGCGTAAGCGCCCGTCCGGTAGAATATAATTTCGCGGGACAGAGAGAGACAGCGCGTCTGTCTTGCTCTGTCCTTTTGTTTTATAACGGATAAAGAGCCGCCATGCGCGGCGAAAGGAGGAAGAAATGTCCACGGGAGTAGATATAGCCTCTCTTTTTGAAAAATGCAACGACTTTCTCACAGTGGCCCTGAACAACGCCGCCGGCGGCGCGGTGCGGCGCGGACACTACGAGGTGACGATAGAGCACCTGCTGCTCGCCTGCATGGCGGAGCTGCAGAGCGACATACCGATAGCGCTCGAAACCTTCGGCGCGGACGCAGCGAAGGTACAGCGCGCGCTCAACTCGACGATAGACGGCTTTAGAAACGGCAACGGCGGGCGGCCGGTGTTCTCGCCGCTGCTCATCGAGCTGATGGAGGCGTCGTGGCTCGTCGCCTCGGTGGACCTCGGGCTGAGCCAGATACGCTCCGGCGCGATGCTGCTCGCATTCCTGCGCAAGCCCGCCGTCTACGCGCAGGGCGATTATGCGCAGTCGTTCTCTGCGATAAACCGCGAAAATCTGCTGAAGGACTTCGCAAAGATAGCGCGTGAATCTAAAGAGACCTCAATAGTCCTGCCGGACGCGCCCGCATCGAAGGCCGGGGCCTCGGCTGACGGCGGCGAGAGCTTCATAGCGAAATTCTGCGAGGACTTTACGGCGAAGGCCAAGGCGGGGAAGATAGACCCCGTCTTCGGGCGCGACGCGGAAATCCGCCAGATGGTGGACATACTGGCGCGCCGCCGCAAAAACAACCCGATACTCGTCGGAGAGCCGGGCGTCGGAAAGACCGCCGTCCTCGAAGGGCTTGCGCTGCGCATCGTGCAGGGCGATGTGCCGGATACTATAAAAGGCTCGACGCTGCTCTCGCTCGACATGGGGCTGCTCGAAGCGGGCGCGAGCGTCAAGGGCGAATTTGAACGCCGTCTCAAGGGAGTGCTCGACGAAATAAAGGCGAGCGAAAAGCCGGTCATCCTCTTCATCGACGAGGCGCATATGCTAGTAGGCGCAGGCGGTCAGGCCGGAGGCTCGGACGCCGCGAACCTGATGAAGCCCGCGCTTGCGCGCGGCGAGATAAAGACCTGCGCCGCGACGACTTGGAAGGAATATAAAAAATACTTTGAAAAAGACGCGGCCCTCGCGCGCCGCTTCCAGCTCGTCAAGCTTGACGAGCCCTCGACGCGCACCGCGGCTCTCATACTGCGCGGAATACGCGCGAGCTACGAAAAGGCGCACGGCGTGCTGATACGCGACGACGCGATAGAGGCCGCCGCGAACCTCTCCGCGCGCTACATCGGCGGGCGCTTCCTGCCAGACAAGGCGATAGACCTGCTCGACACCGCCTGCGCGCGCGTCAAAGTCAGCTTATCGTCGAAGCCGGCGCCGCTCGAAGACGCAGAGCGCGCGCGCCAAGCCGCTGAACGCGAGCTGGACGGGCTGCGCCGCGACCAGCTCAACGGAACGGAAATAGATGAAAAGCGGCTGGCGGAACTCGAAGAAGAAATATCGGCTCATGCGGCGGAAGAGGCGCGCCTCAAAGCGCAGTGGCAGGAAGAAAAAAGCGCCGCCGAAGAGCTTATCGAGCGCCGCCGCGCGATGCTCGACGCAGCGAAGATTATGAAAGAAGATAAAGCTGCGGAGACTCCGCACGAAGCCGAACAGTGCGAAGCCGCGCCCGAGGCGGAGCCGTCGAAGGACGAAGAGACGCTGCGCCGCGAATTCGACGAGGCGAAGGCGAAGTACGAAACGCTGCACGAAGAAGGCCGCCTTGTCGCAGTCGAAGTGACCTCAGAGGTCGTCGCGCAGGTCGTATCCGACTGGACGGGAATCCCGACGGGGCGCATGGCGAGCCGCCAGGCCGCCGTCGCGCAGGAGCTCGACAAGCTTCTCGGCGAACGCATCAAGGGGCAGGACGCGGCGCTGCGCACCATCGCGCGCACAGTGCAGGCCTCGACCGCGGGACTCATGTCGCCCGACCGCCCGCTCGGCGTCTTCCTGCTCGCAGGCCCCTCCGGCGTCGGAAAGACGGAGACCGGCCTCGCGCTCGCGGAGCTGCTCTTCGGCGACAGCCGCAGCGTCATCACAATAAACATGAGCGAATTCCAAGAAAAGCACACAGTCTCGCGCCTCATCGGCTCGCCGCCCGGCTATGTCGGCTACGGCGAGGGCGGCATGCTCACCGAGGCCGTCCGCCGCAGGCCCTACTCCGTAGTGCTGCTCGACGAATGCGAGAAGGCCCACATCGATGTGATGAACCTTTTCTATCAGGTCTTCGACAAGGGCACGCTCACCGACGGCGAGGGCAAGGAAGTGAGCTTCAAAAACACGATAATAATGCTCACCTCGAACCTTGCGTCGGAGACGATACAGCGCTGCACCGCCGGAGCGGCTGAAATAGACGAAGACGAACTCGTGCAGGCGATACGCCCCGAACTTTCGGCTCACTTCCGCCCCGCGCTGCTCGCGCGCATGACGATAGTGCCTTACCGCAGCCTCAACGAAGAGGCGATGAAGCTGATAGCGGGCGCGAAGCTCGGTTCCGTCGTCAAACGCCTCAAAGCCAACAACGGCGTGGAGCTTGAAATCGCCCCCGAAGTCTCGGAACTCATAGTAGAGCGCTGCACCGAAACCGAGACCGGCGCGCGCAACATAGAGACGATACTCGCCGGTTCCGTCCTGCCGAAGCTCGCGCACCGGATGCTCGAACGCATGTCAGGCGGAGAAATGCCGCCGCGCGCCGAACTTTACGTAGACGAGGATAAATCCTTCGCGCTGCGCTTCTCCGACGAAGCCGCCGAAGAACCGGCGGAAGCGCCGAATGAGCGGGAAACCGCGCCCGAGGCCGAAGCATAGGAAAAGTAATAACGCCGCGTAAAATTTGCGGCGAATAACGAAAAGCAAAACCGCAGCCCCGCGCCATGAACGCGGGGCTGCGGCGTATAGTGCGGATTATCGCTTTGCCCTGTGTGAGAAAGCTGCGGCTGCTGGATGTGTCGCCGTTAATTTCAGCTCCA
>DVKA01000281.1 GCA_018716365.1 Candidatus Caccocola faecipullorum | reverse complement strand
AAAACGGACGGAGGCGACGATCTTCACAGTCTCCGACGCTTCGGCGGCCGTGGGCGCGCCCGAGGAAGAGATACTCAAGAGCATACTGCTGCGCGTCAACCACGGAAAATCCTACGCGCTCGCGCTCATGTCCGGCGTCAACAAAGTCGACACGAAGAAAGTCAAAAGGGCGCTCGGAGCGTCGCACGTCTCCTTCGCGGGCGCGGAGGAGTGCGAGGAATGGTCCGGCTTCCGCCCCGGCGGCGTGCCGCCCGTCGGCTACCCGGAGCAGCCGCAGACGCTGCTCGACGAGGACCTCTTCAACTACGGCACGGTATGGGCTGCCGCGGGGACGGACCACGCATTCTTCCCCGTCGCGCCCGACGAGCTGCTTCGCATAACGGGCGGCGCGAAGGGCGACATCAAAAAAGCCTAGCGCGCGCCGCTACGGGAAAAGCAGCCGCGCCGCGGGAATCACGACAAGCGCCGAAAGCGCTATCCTCATAACGTAGACCGCCGCCATCTGCCAGAGCTTCAGCGGAATGCTCGAATGCCAGACGTGCAGGCCGACCTCCGTGAGGTTTATCAGCCCGACGACGGAGAGGCAGACGCATGAGACGCGCCCGGCTTCGGTGAGAAGCGCGTGGCCCGCGGCGGCGGCGAGGTACTGGTCGACGAAGGCGAAAACCGCGGACTCGGCGACGATTTCCCACTCCGGCGAGCCGAGCAGGAAAAAGAGCGCCGAGAATGGCGCGGCGACGAGCTTCGCCGCCGGCGTCAGATCCGCGGCGAGCAGCAGAAGCGTCCCGAAGGTTATCATCAGCGGCACCGTGCTGAAAATCAGAGAAAAGATTATATAGCGGCTCTCGCGCAGATACTTCGCGGCGTTCATGCGCCGGGCCTGCGCCGTGCCGCGGAAGAGCGCCCAGCGCAGGACGGGCATCCCGCGCCTGCGTCCTTCGGCGCGCGCCGCGTATCGCGAACGGCCCGAGATATATTCGTCCGGTATGGAAGAGAGCGGCGCGAGCCTCGGAAGCAGGGCCGCGAGCAGAATCATCGACGAATAGGATATGAGCAGAATCTGCGGCAGCGCGTAGCCGACGTTCATAAGCTCCGCGACGGCGTAGATGTTGTATATCCCAGCGAGCGAAAAACCGCAGACGACCGCCGCGGCCTCGCGCCCCGTGTAATAGCCCGAATCGTACATCTTCGCGGTGAAGACGACGGCCATCGAGCTGCTGCCGAGCCACGAGGCGACGCAGTCGACGGCGGAGCGCCCGGGCACGCGGAAGAGCGGGCGCATGACGGGACTCGCGTAGACCGCGATGAACTGCACGAGGCCGAAGTCCATGACGAGCGGCGAAAGCAGGCCGAGGACGACCGCAAGCGCGACGAGCCGCGGCGTCATGCCGCAGACTATGAACGAAGCCTCCTTGACGAAGGCGGCGGCGAATCCGCCGAGCTCCGCGGCCTGCCCCGCGCCGAGCCAGACGCAGAGAGCGACGGGCATCGCGAGCACCCTCGCCGCAAACCACACTGGGCCGCCGGTCAGGTTCTCGTGGAGTATCTCGTCGCGCACAATCCACGCGGGACGGAAAAATTTCGCCGCGAGCGCAAGCACCGCGGCGGCGGTCGAAACCGCGGCGGCGAGCTCCGGCTCGCGCCCCGCGAAGAGCGCGAGCAGCGCCTCCTTCAGATGGCCGAGCAGAGTGTTCGGCCCGCCGTGCAGAGTAAACGGCACGAGAAAGACCGCGATGCCGAGAAGCGACGGCGCGGCGAACCTCAGCAGCGCGGCTGCTCCGGCTCGCTTTTTCATGAAAGCTTTTCCGCCGTCACGACGAAGACCTCTCCGACGCCCGCCTCCTCGAGCTCGCGCGCGTCGGGAGCCGCGGGCGGCGTCCACCCCGTTTCAAAACAGGCGGAGGCGTATTCCCAAAGCACCGACGGCGCTAGACGCAGCACCTCGTCTTTCGACGGGGACTCAAGCCAGCAGCCGTGAAGTCCGGGGAAGTTGCCGCGCCAGATTTTCTCCCCTTTCTCAAAATCCTCGTAGACGACGAGCGGATAGACGAACTTTTCCACAGAGTATCACCTCATCAAATTTTCAAAGACGCGCATGAAATTGCCGCCGAGTATCGCGGAGGCCTGCCCGCGGGGATAGCGCGCGCGGACGGCCTCGACGAAGCGCGCCGCATCCGCGTGGTCGCGGAAGATGTCGTTCGCCGTTCCGTCATGCTCGCGCAGCGACTCAAGACAGTCGCAGAGGTCGAAGCCTATCCCCGCGTGCTCGTATCCGAAATTCCGCACGACATGGTCGAGATGCGCGAGCAGCGTCTCCGCCGTCCGCCCGTGCTCCGCTGTCTCGCAGAAGGGGCCGTAGGCGTTCATGCCGGTGACGCCGCCCGCCGCCGCGAGCGCGCGGAGCTGCTCGTCGGTCAGGTTGCGCGGCGAGGGCGTCAGCGCGCGACAGTCCGAGTGCGACGCGATGAACGGGCAGTCTGACATCTGCGAGACCTCGTAAAAGCCAGCGTCGTTCAGATGGCTCACGTCGATCACAATCCCCATGCGCCGCGCGCGGCGCACCAGCTCGCGTCCGAAATCCGTCAGCCCGCCCTCGCGCGCATACGGCGGCGCGGCCTCGAAGGAGACGCCGTCGCAGGCGTAGTTGCGCCGCGACCACGCGAGGCCGAGCAGCCTCACGCCGAGCGAGTAAAAAATATCGAGCAGCAGGATGTCGCGCCCGATAGGCTCCGCGCCCTCGAGCGACAGAAAAAGCGCGACCTTGCCGTCGGCCGCGGCGGCGTAGCATTCGCCCGCGCTCCTGCACAGGCGGAACGACGGCGACTCGGCCAGGTCCTCGCCGAGCGCGGCTATCTGGTCGAGCGCGTTGCGCAGCGCGAGCTCCGGCACGTACTCGTCGAGTATAAAGAGCGAGCAGACCGCGGCGTTCACGCCGGCGGCGCGCAGCTGCGGAAGGAAGCGCTCCTCAAGCACCGCGGATTTTCCGCGCCGCCGCAGCGCAGGCACATCGAGCAGCATGTCGGTATGGGCGTCCAAAATTATCTCAGGCTTTGCTATTTCAATCATTTCAAATTCAGCCTCCGAACCGTTAGGCGGGATATGTCGAACCAGAAAAGAGTTTTTCTCTGCGTCTCCTCGCCGCGCGTCAAAATCCTGACGGCTTCGGCGGCCTGCGCCGAAGCTATGAAGGGCGGGGTGAAGGACGGATTGCCGCGTTCGACCTCTTCGCCCTTGTCGCCCGCGCCGAAAAGCTCCCACGGCGGAACGTCGCCCGCGCGCAGCACAGCGGTCTCGCCGTAAAGCCCGCCTATCGCTCCGTGGACGAACGGAACGCCGAGCTTTTCGCAGGCGCGGAAGACGACGGAGCGCGCGCCGTTGCCGTCGAGCGCGTCTAGCACCACGTCCGCGCCGTCGAGCGCGGCTTCGCAGTTTTCTTCGTCCAGGAAGAAATTCAGCGCTTTCACCTCGACCGCCGAGTTCACGGCCCTCACGCGGCGCGCCGCGGCTTCCGCCTTCGGCTCGCCGAGGTTCTCCTCCGCCGCGTAAAGCTGACGGTTCAGGTTGTTCTCGCCGAACGTGTCGCCGTCCGCGAGGATGAGCTTTCCGACCCCGGCGCGCGCGAGAATCTCGATTATCCACCCGCCGAGCCCGCCGCAGCCGGCGACTGCGGCGCACGACTCGAGCAGCCGCGCCTGCCCCTCGAGGCCGACCGTACCGACGCTGCGCTCGTACCGCGACGGACAGAGCCCCGCGCGCAGCGCCGCGGCTTCCGCCTCGCGCGCGGACATTCCGCAGCGCCGCGCGGCTTCGCGGCAGGCCGCGAACGGCACGACGCGAAGACCGTTCTTCACGGCGGACGCCCCGCGCATAAATTCGACGACATCCTCAAAAGCCACCGTAACACCTCCGACTTCGGATAAAAAATAAAAAAGCGTAAAAAGGCGCTTTTTGCCTCTTTCTCTTTCCATTATACATTCTTTCGGCAGGGGGATGCAGTTATCGCTCCCCACATCTTAATTTTTTGTAAAATTCTGCTACAATAGTGACGGGACGTATATTCAAAAACTATATTTTGGTCCGCTTCGGAGGAGTTCAGATGTCTATTAAAGCGAAAATACAAATCTTCTTGGGCTTCGTCATGCTCTCGGCGCTTCTTCTGCTCGACGTGCTGTTCACGAATTTCCTCATCACCTCGGCCGGCGAGGCCGACCGCGAACGATTGACGCGCGAGCTTTCGCGCACCGTCATGAGCGTCAAGGGCGAGGAGCGTATGCTCACCGCCATCGCGGGCAACTGGGCCTACTCCGACAATACGTGGGACTTCATGAACGGCAAGTACCCCGAGTACCCCAAAGCCTACCTCAACAGGGACGTGCTCACAGAGATAGGCATCTCCTCCATGATCTACCTCGACAAGGACCTCGGCGTCGTACTCTTCCGCGACTTCAGCGCGCCCGACGACGCCTCGACGCCGCAGAGCGAATTCAACGCGATATTCAGCACCGAGGAGAGCGAGCGGATATTCAAAAATCTGCCCGAGGACGGCTTCTGCGGAATCGTCATGAAGAACGGCGACAGGCCGATAATCTTCTCCGCGATGCACATCAGGCGCTCGGACATGAGCGGCGAGGACGCGGGCTACCTCATCGCGACGATGGCGCTTTCGCCTAAGATGGTGCAGCGCCTGACGCACGGCATAAACTTCTCCTTCGCCATAGAACCCGTCAAAGAATCCGAAATCAAGGAAGATATGCCCGGCATCGTCATCGAGGGCGGGCGCAAGGACACCTACATAGCGGGCAAGGTCCTCGTCAAGGACTTCCGCGGCGGCCCGGCCTTCTGGATAACGGGCATAATGCCGAAGGTCGACATCACCGAGGCCGACCGCCAGCTCCAGCGTCTCTTCCTCTTCCTCGCGATCGCCGCGGTTGCGATAGTGCTGCTCTCCGGGCTCTACCTCAGCGAGCAGCTCACGTGGAGGCTCAAGCGACTTCAGCAGGAAATCGCGGGAATCCGCGACGAGTCGCGCGAGATACGCCGCATCACGATAGACCGCAGGAAGAAGGACGAGATAGCGAGCATACAGCGCACGCTGAACGACTTCATGGCATTCTTCTCGTTCAAGGAGGGCGAGAAGGAGCGCATCGACGACATAACGATAGAAGTCTACCGGCGCTTCGCAAACGCCGGCAACGACCTCTGCACGAAGACGCTCGAAGAAATAGCTTCGTCTTTCACTCCGGGCGACCCGAAATTCCGCTCCGCGATACCGCGCGCGGCCAGGACGGCGCGCGACTTCGCCAAGGAGCTCGGCGTGCTCGACGAAGAACTTCTCTACGTCTACCTCGGCTCGCTCTTCAGCCGCATAGGAATGCTTTCGCTGCCGTTCTCCATACGCACGAAGACCTCTCCGCTCTCGCCG
This sequence comes from Candidatus Caccocola faecipullorum, assembly GCA_018716365.1. Classification (GTDB taxonomy): domain Bacteria; phylum Synergistota; class Synergistia; order Synergistales; family Synergistaceae; genus Caccocola; species Caccocola faecipullorum. Next base: position 11,390 of record DVKA01000281.1, on the reverse strand, counting down.
ACGGAGCGCCGCGAGTATGACCGCTATCCAGTCAAGTCCAAAGACTACATGGAATCGATAGAACTCCTGCGCCCCGCCGCCGGCATCCCGTACTCGTGGAACGAGAACTGGGACGGCTCGGGCTTCCCGCAAGGCATCTCCGCGACCGCGATACCGTATCAGGCGAGAATCTACGCCGTCGTCGACGCGTGGAACGAGATGACGCGCCCGTGGCCCGGACGCCGCATCCCCGACACGCTGGAGGTCGCGGAAAGGCTTCGCTCTATGGCTGGGACTCGTCTCGATCCCCAGCTTGTCGAGAAATTCATAGAGTACCTCAAAAAGGAGAGTCTGTAGGAAATGGTGGAAATCGACGCCAGAAAACTCGAATGTCCGAAGCCGGTCCTTCTGACGAAGGCCGAGACGGACAAGGGAACGGAAGAGCTTCGCGTGCAGGTTGACAACGAAGTCGCCGTCGGCAACGTGACGCGCTTCCTCGAAAGCGCCGGCTACGAGGCGAAGCGCGAGGACGCGCCGGACGGAAAGTCTTTCTTCATCACGGGCAGAAAGACCGGCGAAGCCGCGCAAAAGTCCGCGGATAAGAAGACGACCGCGATACTCTTCGCCTCCGACACGCTCGGCGCGGAATCGGACGGCCTCGGCGAAGTCCTCATCAAGGCCTATCTCGGCACGATAGCGAAGGCCGACGAGCCGCCCGCGACAGTCGCTCTGATGAACGCCGGAGTCAAGCTCGCGCTGCCCGAGTCGTCGACTTTCGACACGCTCAGGGAAATCGAGGCGCGCGGCACGAAGATACTCGTCTGCGGAACCTGCACGAACCACTTCGGAATCACGGACAAGATTAAAGTCGGCGTAATCTCGAATATGTTTGAGATTGCCGGCTCGCTCATGAGCGCCGACAAAACGATCGTCCACGGCTAGGCCGGCTATGCGCAAGGTCTACATGAACAACGCGGCCACGACGTGGCCCAAGCCGCAGGAAGTTCCCGACGCCGTCTACGCCTTCATGACGCGGGACGGCGCGAACGCGTCGCGCGGCTCGGCTTCTGAGCGCGACATAAAGAGCCTCGACATACTCTTCACCGCGCGCACGAAGGCCGCGAAACTTTTCGGCGGCTACGCCAAGGCGAATCCGAAATACGTGACGCTCACCTCAAACGTCACGCACTCGCTCAACATCGTGATAAAGGGCTTCGTCAAAAGCGGAATGCGCGTCGTCACGACGTCGATGGAGCACAACTCCGTCATCCGCCCGCTGCGCGAAGCGCAGAAGAGCGGCGTCGCAGTCGAGGTGATACAGGCGAGCCTGCGCGGCTACGTCGACCCGAAGAAATTTTCCGAAGCTGCGCTTGAGCGCACCGACCTCGCCGTCGTGTCGCACTGCAGCAACGTATGCGGCTCCGTCCAGCCTGTCGAGGAAATTGCGGAAATCTGCGCGAAGCGCGGCATTCCGCTCGTCGTCGACTGCGCGCAGACCGGCGGCATACTTCCGTTAAACGCCTCGGAGCTCGGCCTCGCGGCGCTCTGCTTCACGGGCCACAAGGGGCTCTTCGGACCGCAGGGAACTGGCGGCATCGTCTGGAAGCCAGAGTTCGCGGAACAGTGCAGCCCTCTTATGGAAGGCGGAACTGGCAGCCTCTCGCACGAGGAGACGCAGCCGGACGTTATGCCGGACAAGTTTGAAGCCGGCACGTCGAACCTTCCCGGCTTCGCTGGGCTGGACGCGGCGCTCGACTGGATAGAGAGGACGGGCATAGAGACGATACGCGAACGTGAGGAAAAGCTCGGCGCGCGGCTCGAAGAGGGGTTGCTCTCCATCAAGGGGCTACGGCTGCTCGGCTCGGCGCGCGGCGAATCTCCGCGCCTTCCGGTCTACGCCTTCAACGTCGACGGCAAGGACAACGGCGAGTTTGCAAACGATCTCAGCATGACGTACGGTATCGAGGGACGGCCCGGCCTGCACTGCGCGCCGCTCGCGCACAGGACGCTCGGAACCTTCCCGGAAGGAGCGCTGAGGCTCTCGCCCGGCTACTACACGACCGAGGACGAGATCGATTACACGATTGAATCGATAAGAGCCTTGGCTTCGAAGTGAGACAAAAGCCCCCGCGGCGCGGGGGCTTAATCTTTTTTACGGCTTTCCGGAATTTCAGCTACTTTCCCAAAACCTGCCGCACGTCGGTCACTTCGTCGTCTATCATGCCGCCCTCGTGCGCCTGCAGCGCCGTCTTCGCGTAGATGCCGAGTATGCCGCGCGACCTCTTGAGCGGAGGCTGCCACTTCGCGAGCCTTTCTTTTATGACTTCGTCCGGCACGCAGAGATTTGCGGAGCGAGCGTCGATGTCTATCTTTATCGTGTCGCCGTCCTCGACGACCGCGATTACGCCGCCGACCGCGGCTTCCGGCGAGATGTGGCCTATCGCCGCCCCCTCAGTGAAGCCCGAGAAGCGTCCGTCGGTGAGCACGAAGACATCCTGCCCCATACCGAGGCCGACGAGCGCGTCTGTCGTCATCATCATCTCGCGCATTCCGGGCGCGCCGCGCGGCCCCTCGTAGCGTATGACGACGACGTCGCCCTTCTTAATCTTCCCTGAGACGACGGCGGCGTGCGCCTCTTCGTCGGAGTGGAAGACGCGCGCCGGCCCCTCGAACTTGCGCGACTTCTCCGAAATCGTCGTCGTGCGGCAGATTGCGCCGTTCGGCGAAAGGTTGCCGCGGATTACGACGATTCCGCCGTTTTTGAAAACGGGCTCGTCGACGGTCGTGAGCACCTCGTGGTCGAGAGATTTGCCGGCCGCCGCGATTTCTCCGATTGTATGGCCCGATACTGTGAGGCAGTCCTTATAGAGGAAGTCCTTCATTTCGCCGATGACGGCGGGGACTCCGCCTGCGTGGTAGAGGTCTACGACGCTCGCCTTGCCTGTCGGGATGACGCGGCTGATTACCGGAACGGCCTCGGAGAGGCGGTCGAAGTCGTCGAGCGTCAGCTCGACGCCGACCTCGCGCGCGAAGCTCAGAAGATGCAGCACGGCGTTCGTCGAGCCCGCAATCGCCAGCGTGAGGATGACGCCGTTCAGGAGCGCCTCGCGCGTCAAAATGTCGCGCAGCTTTATATTCTGCTTGACGAGCTCGACGATGCGCCGCCCCGTCTGCGTCGCGAAGCGCTCCTTCTCCGCGTAGACGGCGGGTACTGTCGACGAACCGGGCAGAGCCATGCCCAGCCCTTCCATCAGTATCTGCATCGTGTTCGCCGTCCCCATCAGCGAGCAGGCCCCGGGGCCGGGACATACGTGGTCTTCAAGCCAGCGTATTTTCTCGCGCGCCTCCTCGCTCGCGTAATCCGCGCCGAATACGAGCTGGTCCAGCTCGCTCATGACGGAGTTGCGCCCCTCGACCTTGCAGACCTCCTGCGAGCCGCCGGTGATTATTATCGCGGGCACGTCCGCGCGTATCGCGCCGATAAGCACGCCCGGGATTATGCTGTCGCACGAGGCGAGCAGCACGAGGCCGTCCAAGAGCTGCACACCCGTCATTATCTCGACGGAGCTGGCTATAACGTCGCGTATGACCAGCTCGAAGCGGAAGTGCGGCATTCCTATCGGCACGGCCCCGCAGGTCGCTATCGTGCCGAACTCGAACGGCGTGCCGCCCGCCTGCAGTATCCCCGCGCGCACGCGCTTTGCGAGGCGGTCGAGGTGCGCGTGGCCGAGGCCCGCGTCGTTCGCCGTGTTTACGATTCCTATGAGCGGGCGGCTGAGATCGTCGTCGTCATAGCCGCAGCCCTTGTAGATGGCCCTCCGCGACGAAGTGCCCTTTCCAGAAAAAAGCCCGAGCTCCTTAGAGCGGTAAGTCATCGCGCTCCCTCCTCAAAATTTTTATTTTTACAGACGGAACCCGTTCGGAAGCGGGTCGTCTCCGTCGAGTACAAAATTGCTGAAGGCCGTGATGTTCGCGCTGCCTGATACGCGCGGCACGATGGCGCGCCGTCCGGCGACCTCCGTCTCGCGCACCGCCTCCGCCTCGAAGACGGTATCGATTATGCTGTGGTGTTCAAGCTTCATGCCGGGACGGATTACGCCCTTCATGTAGAGCTGCGTCAGCCGCGCCGACGTTCCTGTGCCGCATGGAGAGCGGTCTATTTCGCCGTTTGCGAAGACGCAGATATTGCGAGCGCGCACCGTATCGCCGCAGCTCTCCGGCTCTGTCGTCAGCAGAGTGCCGTAGATGCCGCGCAGCTTCGGGTTCGCGGGATGGACGACTTCGTATTTGTCGAGCGCCTTGTACTTGAGCTCCATCGCGCGCGCGGCGAGCTCGCGCGCGTTTTCCGGCGCAAGTTCCATGCCGAGCTGCGCAACGTCGGCGAAAACATAGAAGTCGCCGCCGAAGACTATGTCGCAGCGCACCTCGCCTATTCCTTCAAGTTCGAGCGAAATATCCTCCATGTAGACGAAGGTCGGAACGTTCTCGAACGATACGCGCTTCACGCGTCCGTTCCGCACCTCCGCGCAGGCGGTGACGCGCCCGGCAGGCGTGTCGAGCTTCAGCACGTTCTCGCCCTCGCGCGCTTCCATCATGCCGGTCTCGAAAATCACCGTCGCCGCCGCTATGCAGCCGTGGCCGCACATCGTGCCCATCCCTTCGTTGTGCATGAAAAGTATGCCGAAGTCGCCGTCCTCGCTGACGGGCGGAAGCAGCAGGCCGCCGTACATATCGGAGTGCCCGCGCGGCTCCATCATCAGCATCCGGCGTATATCGTCGTAATGTTCCGCGAAGCATGCGCGCTTGTCGAGAATCGTAGCGCCGGCGAGCGGCGGCACGCCGGAGACGACGACGCGGAAGGGCTCGCCCATAGTGTGCGCGTCGATGCAGCTTATCATCCTGCGGAAGTTCATCATCGTTCTTCCCTCCATTGTTCGTTTGGCTTTTCTTCAGTGAACCTTAATATCCCGTAACGATTATATTACGCGCAACAAAATTGTCAATCAAACAAATTTGTTGAAGAAATATGAAGATACAAAAAATCCCCGCGCGTGCGGCGCGGGGGATTTTTTTATGCGTTCCTGCGGAAACTTCAGCCGGCGATGTAGCCTTTCGCTACGAGCACGGCGCGCGAGTATTCGTCCTCTGGACGGTAGCCCTTGTTGAGGAGTTCGCGGATGTAGGTGCCGTTGTAGGTAAAGCTCAAAACTATCTGAGCAACGAAGAGCGTCAAGAGGCTTGCGATGAACATAATAACGGCCCACTTCACGTCGCCGCGGAATATCGGCACGAGGAAGCCGAAGAAAAATGTCGTCCAGCTGAAGCCGACCTTCGCGGTGCGGAGCTGGCCGTCGGCGTTTACGAGTTTTACTATCATATATTTGCCCCCTAAAAATTTTTTCCTTTCGGCGCTTCCGCCGCTGACGCGGCGCGCCGTCTCTTTCCGCAATAAGCATAGCATAGCGCGAAGATTTCGCAAGCTCCGGCATAATTTACCCGTTTTTTACTCTTGACCGCGCGGCCTTTTACGTAAGGCGGGCCGCCCGCGCCGTAAATTTGCTATAATCAGCCTGTCGCGCCGCCTTGCGCGGCGTCGGGAGGTAGCTGTAATGACGACGAAATTTTTCGCGCTGCTCGCGGCGCTCTGCATTCTGTTTCCCGCGCGCTGCGCCGAAGCCGCGAGCCTCGGCATGAGCGTGCCAGTCTTCATCGCGCACATGGGGATGGCTTTCGACCGCGTAAAGTGGGGCTTCTCGCCCGAGCATATAAGGGAGAGCGTAATCCAGACGCCCGACGGAAATTACGCCGCGGAGTACAGCCCGGAGATTTTCCTCTATCTCTACGTCGAGCCGGGCGACGAGAACCTGAACTACATCGCGCTCTCGTTCAGCGTAGACACCGAGGCGAGCCTGAAATCCACCGACGGCGAATCGCAGTACGAAAGCCTCTGCCGCCAGCTCGTCTTCGCGCTGGAAGAGGGGGCGACCAACGAATCCGCCTCGGAGCTGCTGACGGAGCTCGGCCTCTTCGGCCCCGTCCTCGACGGGCAGCAGCGCGCCGAGCGCAGCGGAAAGTTCACATACATGACGAGGTACTGCGAATCAAATATAATGCTGCTTATAGTTCCGGCGCTCTGACGCGCGCCGCGATGAAACGAAAATCCATACAGAGAGGATAATAGAGATATGACGAAAGAAGAACTGCTCAGCCGCCTCGACGAGGCGGAGACGAACGAAGAAATAGCGGAGACAGGCAGAGAGCTGCTCGCGCTCGACCCTGAAAGCCCCTACGGCAAGCTCGCGGTATGGGAGACGATGGAGTACGAGGAGGCGATGCAGAACCTCGATATGCTGCGCGAGGCTCTGGACAAAATCCGCGCCGTCGCCGAGGCGCGCGAAATTCCGGCGCTCGTTGACGACGACCGCGACGCGCTGGTCTACGCGACCGTTATGATGAACCTCGGCTTCTCTCTGCTCGCCGAGGGCGAGACCGAGGAGGCCTACGAAGTGGCGAAGGAGTTCGCCAATTTCGACGACGAGGGCGCGTTTGAGAGCCGTACGCTGCTCTACCGCACGATGCTCGACCTCGGCCTCTACAAGGAAATTCTCGACACGCTCGAAGCCGATCCGCTCGAATCCGTCGTCGGCGAGCACGCGCGCGCGATAGCGCTGCTTGAGACCGGCGCGGAGCACGACGAAATATTCGACGCGATCAACTACGCGATCTCGCTGTCGCCCGACGTGCCCTTCTTCGTCATCAACATCTGGGATATGCCCGAGGGCGACGAAGAGGCCGACGACGAAGAGATGGACGTGCTGAACGACGCCGCCTACCTCGCGGAGCCGTGGTGCGCGACCGACAGGCGCCTCGCCGCGATAAGCGCGCAGACCTTCCTCTTCGGCTACCTCACGAACAGGCTCGCCGACGAAAAAGAGATGAAGGTGCTCAAGGAAGGATATGAAAACGCCGGACTTTCCGAGCGCGTCGAAGCCGTCAAGAAACATCTCGAACAGATGGAGCAGGCCGGACGCGACCCCGAGGAGATAGACGCCGAGGCGCTCAGCGAAACGGCGAACATCCTCAGCGAGCTGAACGAAGAAGAGTAAAAATCCACGGCGCGGCGCAAAACGCGCGCCTGTACGAAAGCATGAAAAAAGCGCCCTCACGCGGGGGCGCTTTTTTCATATCAGTCAGTCAGAGTCAACATCTAATTCGATAGGGTCGTAGACTTTATAGACGTACCCATGCGCGCGGTCCCATGCGTATGGGCCGTTCGGAGCGGCTCCGCCGTAGCCGTCGAGGAACTGGTAGCCTTCCGTGATCGCACGCTCGCGGCGCACCCAGCCGTTGAATACCGGCACGAAGGGCCACGGCCCTTCGACGCGCGTAGTCTCAAAAGCGCCGGGCATTCCCGTCTCCGCGATGAGGCGGTCGAGCGTCTCGCGGAACGGCGCGGGCATCGAGTCGATGAATATGAGCTTCGCGCGCGAAGTCGACGCAAAGCGCGTCATCAGCCACGCCGCCGCGTACTTGCCGTCAGGCAGCTCCGAGAGCGCGGTCACTGCGTTATAGAGCGCGTTGACTGCGACTATCTGGCGCGGCACATAGCTGCCCGCCGACATGAAGCCGTTGACCTTCTCCCAGTTCGCGGGGTCTCCGTCGGGGAACCATTTCTTCACGAGCGCGGCCCCTGCGGCGGCGCGCGTCTCGGCAGAGGGCGCATTCATCGAGAGCGCGAAGAGCTCGGCGTCGCTTCCCGCGGGCGCGAGCAGCGCGATGCGCGTGTAGGCGGCCTCGCCCTCTTCCTTGATCTTCATGCGGCTTTCCATCTCGGCGACGAAGGCGTCCCACTCGGCGTCCGCGAAGGCCGCGCCGCACGAGAACAGCGCGACGAGCGCCGCTGCGAGCGCGGCTATAATTTTTTTCATTCTGTTCAACTCCCTTCCGCCGCCGCAAAAAAGCGGACGGCGCGTATCGTTTCATCTGATAAATATTTTATAACCGCCGCGGCGCAAGTCAACGGCGCGGCATCGAGCCGTCGAAGGCGAGGAAAAGAACGGGGATTCCTCCGAATATAAGGCAGACCGCGCCCCAGAGCCAGAAGTTTTTGCCCAGACGCTCCGCGACGCTGCCCCACAGATAGACCCAGCAGAATACGAAAAGCGCCGCGAGCGCGCGCCCCGCGTAAAATTCAAGCGAGGGCGCGCCGGCGGCGCAGATTATCCAGAAGAGCGGCGCTGGGAGCGCGAGCCCGGCCGCGACCAGCCGCGTCACTCCGCCGCAGTCGCAGAGCAGCGCGAGATTCCACACAGGCACGAGGTAGTCGCGGAAGCGCCCGACGCGGAACTTCTCACCGACGCGGAACATCACATACGCGGCGAAGAGATAGCCCGCGGCGCAGAGCGTTATGGAAATCAGCAGAGCCGAGAGGCCCAGCAGAATCATGAGCTAGAGGCCGAGCCCCCTCATGCGTTCGAGCACTTCGCCGAGCCTGCGGATATTCTCTCCGTAACCGGCCCAGTCTCCGCCGCGCTGCGCGCTCTGCGAAGCGTCGTAAAGCCGCTGCGCTTCGTTTATCAGAGCCGTGATGTCGGACGGGGCCGCGGAAGGCGCGGGGCTCTGCGGCGCGGAGGGCGTGACGGCCGCGGCCTTCGGCGCTTCGTCCTTCAGATTGATTTTGCGGTTCATCAGCTTGCTCAGAGCGCCGCCGAAATTCTCGGCCCACGCGACGCGGCCTCCGGTCGAGACTATGACGCGCTTAAGCTCCGGCAGCTCGCCCGTCTCCGCCTTGAGGTAGAGCGGCTGCACGTAGAGCAGCGACTTCCCTATCGGAATGACGAGCAGGTCTCCGCGTATGACGTCGGAGCCGCGCTGGCTCCACAGCGAAAGCTGCGCGGAAATCTCCGGGTTCTGGTCGATAAGCGCCTCGACCTGCGCCGGGCCGTAAATCAGCTTCTGCTTCGGGAATTCGTAGACGAGCAGCTCGCCGTACTTGCCCGGGTCGCACCTCCCCGCCATCCATCCGATGAGGTTGTCGCGCCCCAGCGGCATATAGGGGACGATGATGGCGAACTCCGCCGATTTTTCACCCCAGAGGCGCATCGTCACGTAGTTCGGCTCGATGCGGCGCTCGCGTCCGTTCGGCGTAACCTCCCAGACGTCCTCGCGGTTGTAGTAGGTGTTCGTGTCCGTCATGTGGTATGTGCAGTAGACGTCCGTCTGCACCTCGAAGAAGTCGCCCGGGTAACGCGCGTGCTCCCAGAGCTTCTCGGACATCTCGCCCTTCTCGCTGAAAAGTTCGGGGAATATCTGCATCCACGAACGGATCACGGGGTCCTTGTCGTCTACCGCGTAGAACTCCATGCGCCCCGTGTAGGCGTCGGCGACTGCCTTGACGCTGTTGCGGACGTAGTTGACGCCGGCGAAGTGCGCGAGCGACCTGTCGCCCGTCGTGAAGGGCTTCGAGTACGGATAGCGGTCGGACCACGTGAAGGCGTCCTGCATCCACTTCACGCGCCCGTCGAGAATGACGGGATATGTGTCGAGGTCGTAGATTAGGAACGGCGCGACCTTATGGAAGGCGAGCAGCACGTTCCTGTTGTAAAGCACGCGGCTCTCCTCCGTCAGAGCGCCCGTGAAAAGTATCTCCGTGTCGCGGAAACGCAGCGTGAAAAGCAGCCTGCGCCACATCGAGCCTATCGAAACGCCGCCGTCCTCAGCGTAGACGGAGCGGACGTTCGAATCGCCCATCGGGTAGTCGAACTCCTTGACGTTAGTCTTAACTAACACATAAGAATTCTGCGCCATCGACGTGCTGAAATATATCTCCGGCCGCGTCAGACCGATCTCTATCTCGGACTTCACAGGTATATCCTTCATGAAGAAATGCGGCAGCCCGCCCGATGCTATCTCGTTGACGGGATTCATGACGACGCCGTAGCCGTGGGTGAATTCAAGATGCGTATTGACCCACGTCGGGTTCTGGAGATGCGAAAGGTCGAGGCCGCGCACGCCGAGCATTATCTGGCGGCTCACGCCGTCGATCTCGTAGCGGTCCACGTAGACGTCGCTGAAATTATAGTAGGTGCGTATCGCCTGAAGCTGGCGGTAGGTGCGCAGCAGCGGCGAGTAGTCCCACATGCGGATGTTGCGCACTGTATCCTCGTCCGCTGCCAGCTCCTGCGGCGTCACTTCGCTTTCGGGCGAGAAGGATACGGACTTCACGTCGTTCAGGCCGAAGCCGCGGCGCGTGTAGTCCAGATGGTAGCCGAGGTACGTCTTCTCTCGTTCGTACTCGTTAGGCTTGACTATATACTGCTGCACGACGCCGGGGACGACCGTACGCGCCGCCCAGCCAACGACGATGAGCGCGCCGACGATGACGGCGGAGAGCTTCCACATGGGCTTGAAAAAGTTGACGCAGAGCAGCACGGCCGCCGCGAACATCGCGAAGGCGAGAATCGAAAGAGCCGGAAGCACGATGCTGGCGTCCGTATAGCCCGCGCCCCAGACGACGCCGGTCGGCGAGAAAAGCAGCTCATAGCGGTCGAGCCAGTAGCCCGCGCCCCAGAAAACGAGAATCAGAGCGCCCAGCAGCGTCAGATGCAGCCGCGCCTCGGGAGCCGCGTAAGGCCGCCCGTTCTGAATCGAGACCGCGCGCGTCATGAAGTACACCGTGCACGACCCGACGAGCGCGAGCATCAGAACGCCCTGCCCCCACGCCTGCACAAACTTCACGAAAGGCAGGGTGAAGACGTAGAACCCTATATCAAGGCCGAAAAGCGGGTCCGTCTCGCCGAAAGGCACGGGATTGCGGAACTTCAGGAACTCGCCCCACATCCCCATCGCAGCCAGCGCGTTCACAGCCGCGACTACGAAGGCGGCGGCGAAGACCAGCTTCCCAATCTTACGGAACTGCGGCGTCTCCGCCGCCCCGCCGAGGAACGCCGAGCCGCGCTTCCACGCAACGCGCCAGTTCAGCGCGTAGACCGCGAAGCCCGGGACGAGCGCAGCTGCGAACAGCTCCCACTGCGCCACGATGCGCCGCCAGAAAACCGCGTCGTAGCCGTTAGCCTCGAACCAGTAGAGATCCGTCATAAAATTGGCGAACCATGGAAGAACCGTCGTGAAGAGGATAAAAAGTCCGCCGATGACGAACCAGATCTTCTTCACCTTCGGCAGGCGGATATTCGGCGGACGGCGCTCACCGTCGTCCCAGCCCTCGCCGTTGTCGCCGCGGCCGTCGGTCCACTCTCGCCGCCCCCGTCCCGCGACTTCGCCCATCATTTCCCGGAAAAGGTCGTTCAAGTTCAAAAAACAGCACTCCCCGCGCAAAATTTTTTATTATATTTTTGACTAAAGAATCATGAATGTCCAGCGTAAAATGCAAAAATACGGCTATAATGCTGAAT
>DVKA01000280.1 GCA_018716365.1 Candidatus Caccocola faecipullorum | reverse complement strand
CGCGTCGCCCGCCGATTTGATGCCGAGCGTCGCGTCGGCGAGGCCGGTGTAGACGCGGTTCGCAGCCTCCATGTGCGTCGTGCATATCTGCGAATAGCCTTTTATTTCGTCCGCGGATTTTCCATGCTCCTTAAGCAGATGGTCGAAAAGGACGCGCGTCCCAGCGCCTGGCTGGCGGTTCGAGAAGACTACGTCCTTTTCGCATAGATCGGCGAAATTATGTATCCCTTTCGGATTGCCGCGCGCGACGATGATTCCCTGCGTCCGGTAAAATACGAGGACGCGGTTCCACTTCCTGCCGTTTGCGAACCGCTCTATGAAAACGTCGTTGTAGCCGCCGGTCGCCTCGTCGAGCAGATGGGCCGCCGCGAAGTGGCATTCGCCGCGCGAGAGCGCAGCGAGGCCGCCCATGCTGCCGACCGTGCGCGAGGCGAAGTCCGCGCCGCGCCGCCGCACCGGAGTTACGAGAAGCTGTATCGCGGGGTCGTCCGAGCCCTGAAAGAGCGCGCGTTTATCGTAGTCCACTTTGCGCGTCATCCACAGATTTATCTCGGTCTCCTTCTCGCATTCGAGCGCCGACGGCGGCAGCATCGCTATTGCGTCCGACTCGGCGAGCGCCCAGAGCACGCTCGCGCCCGAGGTCAGCGCCCAGGCGTAGAGCTTTTCGCCGACGCGCGCCGTTTTGACGCGCAGCCATTCTTCTATGCCGGCGGGCGAAGAGTGCTGTACGAGCAGCTTCGCGGGACGGCTTTCCAGCGTCCCTATCGCTTCCTTTATCATTTCCACCGGCTCCGCCGCGCGGCCCGTGAGCAGGCGCAGCAAAGGATAGACGAGCGACCAGAGCGTTACCGCTGTGGACATCGGGAAGCCGGGAAGGCATATAACTGGTTTGCCGTTGATAACGGCCGCCATCGCGGGACGGCCCGGCTTTACGCGAACGCCGCGGAACAAAACCTCGCCGAGCGATTCGAAAACCTCAATCGTGTGGTCGCGCCGCCCTTTCGCCGAGCCCGCGCCGACGAGGACGATGTCGTACTCCTTCGCGCCGCGCTCGACATATTCTTTTAGAATTTCAAGATTGTCCGGGAGCACCGGCGCGACGTCTATCGAGTACCCCCAGCGGCGGAACGAGGCCGAGATGAACAGAGAATTGCTTTCCGCGACCGTCCCTGAACGCTGCTGCTCGCGCGCGAGCCACTCCTCGCGCGGTATGATTTCGTCGCCGGTCGGTATGAAGAGCGTCCTCGGCGCGCCGTAGACAGGAACTTCGTCTATACCGGCGCATAGGAAGAGCGATATAAGCGCGGGGGAAACAATCTCGCCCTCGCGCGCGATTATCTGTCCCGCCATCACGTCCTCGCCGAGTGGACGCACGTTCGCCGACGGCGTCAGCGGCTTGAAAACGGAAAGCGTCTCGCCCTCCATGGACGAATCCTCCACCATGAGCACGCAGTCGGCCCACTCCGGCAGCGCCGCGCCGGTGTTCATCCACTGCCACTTCCCCGCCTCGACCTTCGCGGGCGTAGCAGCGGACGCGCCCGCCGTGTCGGCGGAACTCAGCGCGTAGCCGTCTACGGCCGAGGCCGCGTAATGCGGCACGTTGCGCCCCGCCAATATGTCCCCTGCGAGCACATGGTCGAGCGCCGCAGTGATCTCCATTTTCGTCTTGAATTTTTCCGCGTCTTTTGCGAATCTAGTCTCTAAAATTTTCCACGCTTCAGCAAGCGTGATATGTTCGGGAAAATTTACCGCCATAGCCATACCTCCGCAAATTCTCCGGCGCGAGCGGTCTCGCGGTCCTCCGGTATTCTGATAAAGCCGCACGCCTCTGAAAGTATCGATATGTAGCCGGACTTCGCCGCAAGGGGCGAGACTGTGCCGGCCGCGTTTACCGCGCATGGGAAGAACTCCTCCGGCCCCGTGCGCGCCGCGAGGTCGCAGGCGAGCGGCATCCGGGTACGGTTCCAGCACTCGCGCTCCTCCGCGCCGATGAGGCGCAGAAGCAGCGGAATAAGCACCGTAAACCCGACGGTAAAACATGAAAGCGGATGTCCGGGCAGGCTGACTGCGAGCTTGCGCGCCGCCGCGTCCGCCGCGACGAGCGTCGGTTTCCCCGGCGCGATATTGATTCCGCGCACGAGCAGCCCCGGCTCCGCCAGCGACTCGAAGAGCCGCGAACAATGGTCGCGCACCCCGACCGACGAGCCTCCGCTGAGTATCAGAACGTCGCAGGCTGTCAGCTCCTCGCGGAAACGGCGCTCGAATTCCGCGCCGTCGTCCGAGGCTATGCCCCTGTACGCAGCGGGAAAGCCGAAGCGCGAGAGTAATGTCTTGACGCTCCATCCGTTCACGTCGCGCACAGCTCCCGGGCGCGGGTTCTGCTCCTCCGCCGGTACTATCTCGTCGCCGGTCGATAAAATTGAAATCTTCAAGTCCGCGACGGGCAGTTTTGCGCGGCCTGTCGCCGCGAGCACGCTTATCGTCCGAAAATCTATCAGGCTTCCCGCAGGAAGGAGCTTCTCTCCCTCGGCTATCTCTTCGCCTCTGCCGATAACGTTCTCTCCGGCCTGCACGCCGCGGCGTATCTCGACCCAGCCTCCTGCTTCGGAGGTGTCTTCGAGCATTACGACGGAGTCGGCTCCCTCCGGCAGCATTCCGCCGGTCGGTATCGGGCAGGCTTCCGTCAGCGACAGCTTAAAGTCCGGCGCTTCGCCCATACGCACTTCGCCTTTTTTCGACAGGAAGAGCGGCGTCCCCGGCGTCGCGCCGGCAGCGTCCAGATGATTCACGGCGTAGCCGTCGCGCAGGCTGCGGCTGAAGGGCGGATAGGGCGCGGGGCTCACGACGGCCTCCGCGCTGCGGCGGCCCGCCGCTTCGTCGAGTGTTGCTTCCGTTTTTTTATAATTCCATGGGAAAGCGAGACGTTTTTCTATTTCGTCGAGCGCCGCTTCGCGTGGCGCTACCTCTTTTACAAAACCCGCCATTGGATCAGCGACCTTTCGTAATCTTTTTGCATAAAGAATGCCGGCTTCGCTTCCGCTCGTCGGAAGGAGGCCGGCTCGACAGTCTATTTTACGGAGACGACGTAGACGGGGAATCCGGCCGCCGCGAGCTTCTGCGACAGCGCCTGCGCGTCCTTCTTCTCCTTATGTCCGCGCACCCTCACCTTATAGAACGGCTGGCCGTCGAGCTTCTCGTCCACGACGTAGGCCGAGTAGCCCTTCTCGCGCGCCTGCTTCACTGTCAGTTCCGCGCCCGAACGCGCGCGGAATCCGCCTATCTGTACGTCCCACCTCGGCCCTGAGCTCTGCGCGGGCTTGGACGGCTGCGTAACGGCCGGCTTCGGTTTCGGTTCAGGCTTCTGGGCGGGCTTCGTCACAGCCGGTTTCGGCTTTTCAGCAGGCTTTGCGCTCTGCACCGGTTCCGGTTTCTCTTCTACCGGCGGCGTCTCCGGCGTTATCGTCGAGGGCTCCTCCATGTCGAGAGGCGGAAGCTCGTCGCCGTAGCCGTCGTCCGGCTCGTAAGGTTCGGAGGCTACCGGCGGATTGACCGTGCTCGGAAGCGGGCGCTCATCCTCGCGCGGCGGCGAGAAGAAGAAAAGCTTTATACTGAAATAAAAGAGCGCGAGCGCCATGACGACCGCCAAAGGCATTATCAGACGCCCGAGAATGTTCGAAGCCGTGCTTTTGTCCTTAAAATTGCGAGTCCTGCGAGTAACCATGAAGAGAATACCTCCGTACCGATTGCGGACGCGCCGCGCCCGCTAGATGAACTTCGCGATCTCCTCCGCCGCTTCCGGCCTGTTCCCTTCGGGCAGGCGCGTTCCGCCGTTTTCGACGGCGGCGGCGAGCTCCGCGCTTTCTTTATATCCGTACCATGCGAGGCGGAATTCCGTCTCTGCTTCCTTAACTCCGGTGAGCCTGAGCTGCGGAGTCTTCTTCGTTATGCTCCGCATCTCTCTTTTTATTTTCTCAT
>DVKA01000279.1 GCA_018716365.1 Candidatus Caccocola faecipullorum | reverse complement strand
TGTGTAGACGTAGACATCGCGCGGCCTGCCGCCCTCTCCCGCCGCGCGTGCGAACCTGCCGACGGCGGCGAGCGCTCCGTCCGCGCCGGAGTAGACGCGCCCGCCCGTCTCGACGCCGCCCTCGGCGGCCGGCGCGGTGTCGCAGGGGGGGACTGCGCCGGAATCCGCGCCTTCGAGGAGGCTGCGCGAGAGCCACGGCCTTTTTGCGGAATCCTCGCATATCCATTCCAGAAGCCGCGCGGCCAGCGCCTCGCACTCGCCGCAGCCGTCCGATGCGTTCAGTTCGCCGGCAAGGGCTTCCGGCACGCCGCGCGATTTGCAAAGGACGGCGAAATATGAGCAGAAGCTGCGCAGAATCGGATCGTCGCTGCGGACGCTGCGCTTCCCGCTGCGGTAGCGGGAGACGGACGAGCCGTCGAGGTTCGCGTAGCGCGCAAGCTCCGCGTTCGAAGTGTGGAAGGAATCCATCAGCAGCGCGAGCTTCGCCGCTATGCCTACTCGCGCCGCGGGCGCGTGCGTCTCGGCCGGCTTCTTCTCCCGCAGGCCGGAATCGGGGGCGTTGAGCCACCGCTCGACGGCCTCCGCGGTCTTTTCGTCCGCAAGCGCCTCCGCAGCCTCGCGCAGCGCGTTCAGCTCCCTGCCGCCCGGCGCGAGCGCTGCGGCCGCGCGCGAGAGCCGCGTCACGGCCCCGCTGAAGCGGAAAGGTGAGTTCTTCGCCGAAAGGTAGCGGCAGACGCACGAGGGCGCGATCCCCGCCTCCTTTGCGAGCGCGGTCCCCGTGGCGGAAATAATTTCTTTAATCAAGGCAAGTTTTTCGTGAAAAAGCATCGGCGCGTCCTCCTGTGCGAAACAATTATCACGTGAATGCGATGAAAAAACAATGGGAAATTGCGCGCCCCGCGCCAAACGGCAATGCCGCGCGGCGGGGCGGCGCAATCGCGCGAAGGCCGCCGGAACAAAAAAATCGGGAAGCGCGCCAGCGCCTCCCGTTCTTCGCCTCTTTGTGAAACTTCCGCCGCTTTACTCGCCGCGCCGTTCCTTCGCGCCCGTCGAGTCGTCGAGCGTGCGGCGGAATGCGTTCATCGACTTTTCAACCGCTTCGTCAAGCCCCTCCGTCTTGCCGGAGCAGAAAATCTGGAGAATTTTTTCGTGGTTTTCGAGCGCCGTCTCGTCGAGTATCCCGCTGCTCTTGCTCATGTGCGGGCGGCAGAGCTCCATTATCATGAGCCCCGTCTTGATTATGAACGAGTTGCCGGTCGCTTCGAGTATTGCGAGGTGGAAGCTGCGGTCGAACTCCTCCGCGCCGGGCAGCGCCTCGCGCTGCGCCCTGTTCAGCCCCTCGAACGCTTCGCGCGCGCGCCGCTTCTGCTCCTCCGTCGCCCTCTCCGCGGCGAGGCGTATGTAGGCGCGGTCGAAGAAGAGGCGGAATTCGTAAAGCTCCTCCGCGCTCGTGCGCAGCAGCATCATGTCGAGCAGCAGAGGGCGCAGTATCTGCGGCCCGACGGAGCGGCGGAGGTACGTCCCGCGTCCCTGCGCCGTTTCGACGACGCCCAAGACCTGGAGCATCTTCACCGCCTCGCGTATGCTCGACTTGCCGACGCCGTAGCGCTCCGCAAGTTCCCGTTCCGACGGCAGCGCCTCGCCTGGGCGGAATTCGCCGTCCCTTATCGACTCCTGTATGCTTTCGAGTACGAGCTGTGAAAGAGTTCCTTCTCTCTTCAGCGTCATCATAATCCCTCCCCGCAGCCGCACGCCTGGCCCCGGCGTTGAAAAATAGATATTTCAGTTACGATAATATGATAGCATATAGTAGTAATAAATTGTGAATCAAACGCATAAAGCGGGCGTTTTACGCGAATACGCAAAAAAACGGAGCGCCGCGCCTCCGCCGAGGCCGCGCTCCGTCCCGCAAACTTTTTTGTGCCGCGTTACTTATTCAGGTACTTCGTGAAGAACTCCGTAATTTTGTCGAACGGTATCACGTCGAGGTTGTCGTAGAGGTCGGTGTGCGACGCGCCTGGGATTATCAGCAGCTCCTTGTTGTCCGAGTAAGGGTTGTCCTTTATCATCGCGGCGTAGGCGTCGCGGCTGAAGTAGCAGGAGTGGGCCTTCTCTCCGTGCATGACGAGCACAGCGCTGCGGATTTCGTTGACGTACTGGAGTATCGGCTGGTTGAAGAACGACTCGCAGCCGGTGACGTTCCAGCCGCCGTTGGAGTTCAGCGAGCGCGGGTGATAGCCGCGTTCCGTCTTGTAGTAGGCGTAGTAGTCCTTTACGAACTGCGGCGCGTCCTCCGGCAGCTTGTCGGGCAGGCCGCCCGCGAGCTTGTACGTGCCGCTCTTGTAGTCCTCTATGCGCTGGGCGTTCATCGCCTGCTTCTTCGCATAGCGCGCGTCAGCGCTGTCCTCGGCGTCGAAGTAGCCCTTCGCGTTGACTCGCGTCATGTCGTACATCGTCGAGGCGAGCACGGCCTTCACGCGCGTGTCGAGCGCCGCGGCGTTGAGCGCCATGCCGCCCCAGCCGCAGATGCCGATGATTCCTATTTTATCGGGGTCCACATCCTCGCGCGTCGAGAGATAGTCCACCGCCGCCATGAAGTCCTCTGTGTTGATGTCGGGAGAGGCCATGTAGCGCGGCTCGCCGCCGCTCTCGCCCGTGAAGGACGGGTCGAAGGCTATCGTCAGGAACCCGCGCTCCGCCATCGTCTGAGCGTAAAGCCCCGAGGCCTGCTCTTTCACAGCGCCGAACGGCCCGCACACCGCGATGGCGGCGAGCCGGCCCTGCGCGCCCTTCGGCTTGTAGAGGTCCGCCGTGAGCGTTATGCCGTAGCGGTTGTGGAAAGTTATCTTGCCGTGCTCGACCTTGTCGCTCTTCGTGAAGGTCTTGTCCCATTCGCCCGCGCCGTCCGCCGCGTAGGCCGTACCAGCCGTAAGCAGAGCCGCGCAGAAAATCGCCGCCGCCTTGAATTTCGCCGTAAATCCTTTTTTCATCGTTCGTCCTCCTGTTTTATGTTTTTTGTAAATTTTTGCTTCTTCCGCGAAATTTACGCGCCGCCCCTGCGCCGCATGTAAATCAGATAGTCCAGGCAGTCGATGCGCCGCTGGCTCTCGTGCAGCTCGTCGAGCAGCTCCGCCCTGCGCTTCGAGAGCAGCCGCCGCTGTTCCGCCTCTCTGCCGCCGCGTCCGAGCTCCGTGAATTCGCGTATGAACTCGCCGCTGCAGCCCGCGTCGCGCAGATTGCGCTCCTCCGCGGATTCGCCGCTCTGTTCAGGATTTTTCATCGCCTCACATCCTTTAAGCGCATTATATGGAAGCGAAACGGCTATATCAAATGCTTAATTTAGAGGCTGAACCATGCCTCCGAGGTATATAATAAGAGCCGGAGGTGGTCTTATGGAACTGCGCGTTCTTCAGTATTTTCTCGCCATCGCGCGCGAGGAGAGCATATCGCGCGCGGCGGAGTATCTGCATATAACGCAGCCGACGCTCTCGCGCCAGATCAAGGAGCTTGAGGACGAGCTTGGCCGCAGGCTCTTCGTGCGCGGCAGCCGCAAGATTACGCTGACCGAGGAAGGGATGCTGCTGCGCAAGCGCGCCGAGGAAATCACGGCGCTGCTCGACAAGACGGAGAGCGAGATAAGCTCTGCGGGCGAGGCGGTGAGCGGCGACGTCTTCATCGGCTGCGCCGAGACGGACAGAATACGCTTCCTTCTGCGCGAGATAAAGCGCATGGGCGGCGATTACCCCGGCGTGCGCTTCCACCTTTTCAGCGGCCACGAGGAGGCAGTCGCCGAACGGCTCGACAAGGGGCTGATAGATTTCGCGCTCTTCGTCGGGCAGGTGAACCTCGATAAATACAACTATCTGACGTTTCCGCAGGAGGACGGGTGGGGCTTCCTCATGCGCAGCGACCACCCGCTCGCCGCGAAGCCCGTCGTGCGCCCCGCGGATCTGGAGGGCGTGCCGCTGATATGCTCGCGCCAGATGCTCGACAACAACGAGATGTCGGGCTGGCTCGGCCGCGACTTCCGCGAGCTGGACATCGTGGCGACCTACAATCTCGTC
>DVKA01000278.1 GCA_018716365.1 Candidatus Caccocola faecipullorum | reverse complement strand
ACGGAGGAGCCGCCGGTCCACGGCTGCATCCTTTTTATATCGGAAGAAAATAATCTGATACCGACGATAAAGAGCCGCATCTGGTCGGTACACATAGATCTGCCGGAGGAAATGACGAAGCCCGCCCCGGCTCCGCGCGACGCCCGCGAATGGGCGCGCTGGATGGACGCGGGCAGAAAGCCGAGCCCCGAGATACTCTTTCTCGAAATGCAGGGCTGGGCGCGCGACTTCGCCGGCAGAGGGGATTATATGCGCGCGTCGGAGCTCGACACTCTGATTCGCATAATGGAGCAGAGGCGGCTTCCCGTATCGATGATACAGGACGCTGCCTTCGCGGTGCTCAAGGAGGGCGTTCCTTATGAGAAAATACTTGGCGGTCTATGGTAAGCCGCGTTATCTCGGCCTCGTCGAGTACGACGGGGATATAAAAAAATGTGAAAAACTCGTCGTCGAGTCTTCGCGCGGCGAGGAACTCGCGCTCGTCGTCGGCGAAGTGACGCCGGAGCAGGAGGCGGAATACCGCCTGCTGAAACATTCTTCGGAACACGGAGACGGAGTGATGAAAAACTCCGAACCGGTGGTTACAGACCTTACCTTCGTAGACTTCGCCTCAGAAGAGGATTACGACAGAGAGGCGGAATACCGCGAGGAGGAGAAGTCGATACTCGTCAGCGCGAAGCGGCTTCTCAAACCGCACAACCTAGACATGAAGCTCATCGACGTCGAGTTCCTCCGCGCGAAACGCAAGCTGTTTTTCTATTTCTCGTCCGACCAGCGCGTCGACTTCCGTGCCTACGTGCGCGACCTCGCGCGCGAGTTCAAGACGCGCATCGAGCTGCGCCAGGTCGGCGTGCGCGACGAGGCGAAGATAATCCGCGGCGTCGGCCCATGCGGGCGGCCCTGCTGCTGCAGCTACTGGCTCAACCAGTTCGCGCCGATTTGTATAAAGATGGTAAAGGAGCAGAACCTTGCGCTGAACCCCTCGAAAATATCAGGAATATGCGGCAGGCTCATGTGCTGCATGTGCTTCGAGTACGACGTCTACCACGAGGCGTGGGAGGGCTTCCCCCACCCGGGTTCGAAGATAAAGACGCCGAACGGCAGCGTCATAGTGGCTGGCATCGACCTGCCGACGCAGAGCCTCCGCTGCCTCATCGCAGGCAAGGGCGAAGTCAAGATACCGAAGGAGCAGTTTGAGGAATTCCGAGAGACTGTCGCATCGGGCGGCGAATGGGTGATCCCCGAGGCAGAGCCGGAAGAAGAACCACTCTTTTCCGTGCAGGACGCCTTCCACATGGAGATACAGAGTTTCCGCGTCCAGACGGAAAAGGCCCCGGAACCGCGCCGCGAGCGCGCCGCGGCCGCCTCTGGCGAAGAAGGGCAGAAAGAACCGCGCGACGAGCGCCGCCGCGGCAAACGCAGAAAGAAACATGCGCCGCGTCCAGAGCGCAGACCCGAGGGCGAGGAGGCGGAGGCGCCGGACGCCGCGCCGCATTTCGGCTCGGAGCCGGAACAGGCCGAAAAAGAAAAACGCGGCGACAGGCCGAGACGCCATTCGCCGCGCCGCAGGCGGCCATCCGGCGCGAAAAAGAGCGCCGAATAGTGCGCGCCGCAAAACGGCCTGATTTTACAGAAGGAGGCACATAAATTGAGCTTTTTCAAAAGTTTTGCCGAAAAGCTGAAAAACGCCGGAAACAAATGGACGCAGAGCGTCTCCAACCTCTTCTCGGACGACCCCGTGGACGAGGGGTTCTGGGACGAACTTGAAGAGCAGCTCATACTCGGCGACGTCGGCATAGAGACGACGGAAGAGCTTATAACCGAGCTCCGCCGCGTGATGGTAGACAAGAGGATAAGCAACAAGCGCGAGCTCAAGGCGGCCTTCGCCGATCTGCTGATAGCGCGCCTCGAATCGGTGCCCGGCATGGGGCGCCCGCTCGACGTGGAGCGCAAACCGTCCGTCGTTATAATGATAGGCGTCAACGGCAGCGGAAAGACGACGACCTGCGGCAAACTGGCGTCGCAGTTCAAGGCCGAGGGCAAAAAGGTCATCATGGCCGCGGCCGACACCTTCCGCGCCGCCGCGATAGAGCAGCTCAAGGCATGGGGCGAGCGCGCGGGAGTGCGCGTCATAGCGCAGAAGCAGGACAGCGACCCCGCGGCAGTAGTCTACGACTCGCTGCTCGCCGCCAAGGCCGCGGACGCCGACGTGATACTCGTAGACACCGCGGGCCGCCTGCACACGAAATCCAACCTCATGGAAGAGCTCTCAAAGGTCACGCGCGTCATAAAGCGCGAGATACCCGAAGGCCCCTCGGAGGTCCTCATAGTCCTCGACGCCGTTACGGGACAGAACGGCTTCATGCAGGCCGAGACTTTCGGCAAGGCGATGCCGATAACGGGCGTCGTGCTGACGAAATTCGACAACACCTCGAAGGGCGGCATCGTCATAGCGATTGCGGAGCGGCTTAAGACGCCGATACGCTACGTCGGCCTCGGAGAAGGCATCGACGACCTTCAGCTCTTCGAGCCGCGCGCCTTCGTCGAGACTCTGCTCGACATAAAGCATGACGAATAGCGGCGTCCTCCTGCACGACTGCGAAGGCCGCCACCCGCGCGACCCGCTCGTAAAAAAAATAGCGGCGCTGCTCGTGCCGCGCGGCGACGAAGAGACGCTTCGCCGCACCCTCGCCATGCTCGCCGGAAAATGGGGCGAGCCGCAGCGCGTAGGCGCGCGCGTCCCCTTCGTGTGGACGAACTACTACGAAGAGATAGCGCCCGAGCTCGACCGCGTATTCGTATCGTACCCCGGGCTCTATAAAATGTCCGATCTGCCGGGCTGGAAGCTCGAAAGCTGCGCGATGGAGCGCGAAAGCGGCGGCGGAGCAGGCCGCCGCGTCAACATAGACCCCGGCACGATAGACGGCGCGCGGCTGCTGCTCGCATCGACGAAGGGACAGGCGCACCGCGTCTACCTGCGCGACGGGATATTCTGCGAAGTTACGCTCTGCCGGAGGAAAGGACGCTGGGAGAGCTTTTTTTATACCTTCCCCGACTTCAAAAGCGGCGTCTACGACGCGTGGCTCGAACTCGTGCGGGAAGACTGGAAGAGAGAAGTCAGAGAAATTTAAAAATATAAATCAGGAGGTCACCACATGATACCGCGCTACGAGACACCCGAAATAAAAAAAATCTGGACCGACCAGAACCGCTTCGGCCGCTGGCTCGACGTCGAACTTGCCGCCACGCGCGCGTGGCACGAGGAGGGCGTCGTCCCCGACGAGGACTATAAGAACATCGTCGAGAAGGCCGGCTTCTCCGTCGAACGCATACACGAGATAGAGGAGGTCACGCAGCACGACGTGATAGCCTTCGTCTCAAGCGTCGCAGAGACGATAGGCGAGTCGGGCCGCTTCGTCCACCTCGGACTGACCAGCAGCGACGTAATAGACACAGCATCGTCGCTCATGCTCGGCGAAAGCCTCGACGTCGTCATCGCGGAGCTTGAGAAGCTGCACAAGCTCGTTGGCGAAAAAGCCGTTGAATACAAAATGACGCCATGCGCGGGCCGCACCCACGGCGTGCACGCCGAGCCTACGACCTTCGGCCTCAAGCTGCTCAACCACTACTCCGAGATAGGCCGCGACATCGCGCGCCTCAAGCAGACCAAGAAGGAAATGATGGTCGGCAAACTCTCCGGCGCGGTAGGAACGTACGCCAACTGCCCGCCGAAGATCGAGGCGCGCGTCTGCGAGCTCCTCGGCCTCACGATCGACCCCGTAGCTACGCAGGTCGTCCAGCGCGACCGCCACGCGCGCGTCATAACCGACATGGCGATAGCGGGCGGCTCGCTCGAACGTCTCGCGCTCGAAATACGCCATCTCCAACGCACCGAAGTGCTCGAAGCGCTTGAACCTTTCAAGAAAGGGCAGAAAGGCTCCTCCGCGATGCCGCACAAGAAAAACCCGATACTCTGCGAGCGCGTCTGCGGAATGTCGCGCCTGCTCCGCGGCTACGCCGTCCCAGCGCTTGAGAATATCGCGCTCTGGCACGAGCGCGACATCAGCCACTCCTCCGTAGAGCGCGTAATGTGGCCCGACGCCTTCCATCTGCTGCACTACATGACGAAGAAAATGATACAGATAGTCTCCGGTATGGCCGTCGACACGCAGAAGATGCGCGAGAACATGGACATAACGAAGGGGCTGCTCTTCTCGGGCCGCGTCCTTATCGAGCTCGTCGAGCACGAGGGCATCAGCCGCGAAGAGGCCTACGCAATAGCGCAGAGCAACGCGATGCGCTGCTGGAACGAAAAAGTCCCTCTGCTCGAATTGCTGAAATCCGACCCGAGAATCACCAATATGTCCGCCTCGGAACTGGAATCTTTGTTTGATTTGGGGTATTATCTAAAGCACATCAACGAGGTCTTCAGCCGCTTCCCGGAGCTTTGCGGCGCGGGGGCTTCCGAAACAAAATAATACGGGGGGATTTTTGTTATGTCACCTGACAGAAACCTAGCGCTTGAAATGGTAAGAGCCACCGAGGCCGCCGCTATGGCCGCGGGGCGCTGGATGGGCCGCGGCGACAAAAACGGCGTCGACGGCGCAGCCGTAAACGCCATGCGCTTCATGCTCAACACTGTCGAGATGGACGGAGTCATCGTAATCGGAGAGGGCGAGAAAGACGAAGCGCCGATGCTCTTTAACGGAGAAAAACTCGGACGCGGCGTCGAGCCTCAGGTCGACATCGCCGTAGACCCGATCGACGGAACGCGCCTCACAGCCTACGGTCTTCCGAACGCCGTCAGCGTCGTCGCATTCGCCGAGCGCGGAACGATGTACAACCCGCAGCACATCTTCTACATGGACAAAATAGCGACCGGCCCGTACGCGGCCCACGCCATCAACATCGAGGCGAGCCCGACCGACAACATCCGCGCCGTCGCGCGCGCGCTGCGCAAGTCGGTTGAAGACGTAACCGTCGTAGTCCTAGACAGGCCGCGCCACGAAGAGCTCATCAAAGAGATCCGCTCCATCCACGCCCGTATCCGCCTCATCCCCGACGGAGACGTAGCGGGAGCGCTCTCCACCTGCAAACCGAATTCCGGCATCGACCTTCTCATGGGAGTCGGCGGCTCGCCCGAAGCCATCATCACCGCCTGCGCCATCAAGTGCATCGGCGGCAACATGCAGTGCAAGCTCTGGCCGCGCAACGACGAAGACCGTGAGAAGTGCAAGGAAAAGGGCATGGACGTCAACAAGGTCCTCCATCTCAACGACCTTGTCAAGAGCGAGAACGTATTCTTTGCGGCCACCGGCGTCACCGACGGCGACTGGCTCCGCGGCGTCCGCTACACGGGCGACGGCATCGAGACGAGCTCCCTCGTCATGCGCGCGAAGAGCGGCACGCTGCGCTACATCAACGCCGTCCACAACGTCCAGAAGCTCGACGAAATCAGCAGCATCAAATACGGCGCGCAGAACAACGACGCGTACTTCCTCTAAAGACAGACAACAGAAAAATCCAAACGTATGGAGCGCGGGCATAAAACCCGCGCTTTTTCGCGCCGCGCGCTCATTAGTTGAACTCAGCCCGATTTTATTGGGCTTGGCAGTATGTGCTGCATATACGCCAAGGAGACAAAAATGAGACAAGATATAATTCTTTCAGTACATGACAATCATATATTGGGACACAAGCGCCTTAGTTATATATGGGAGGCCTGCCATACGATACACGAAGAAAGAACGTCTTGAGATAGGAGGAAGTGGGATGAAACAAAGAGCCGTAAGGCTTGAGCGTGTAATGTCGCTTTGAGGAGATAGTCTGTTACACCGGATAGTCGGCGCTAAGGACGAGAAAGCAAGGATTTCGGCGTTTCCTTCTGATCCGAGCCTTTTAAAATGTCGCCGAAAAAATTTTCTTTTAACATTTTCATTCATCACAAGATTTTATAACTTGCAGATAAGGATGAGAGTATTTATAATGTTGCTATTGTTTGGTTTGTGTCTTGAATTTTATGAGTGAGAGAAAAGGAGGCGTCGCCGTGCTGTTTGCTGGTAGGAAAAGAGTATCGGCGGGGCTTTATGTCGGGGGCCGTTCTTTTGTTTACCTGGCGCTTGAGGAATCGGGCGGCGAGGTGCGTGTGGCGGCTTCTTCTTCCGGTACTTTTCAGTCTCAGCTGGGGAACGGTGGTTCTCCATTTTCAGCGTCCGAGGCAGAGTTGTCTCGGGCTTTCGGCCGCGTTGCTTCGTCTGTAAAGGCCGCGCGCCGGCGGGAGGTCAATTTAGCCGTTCCTATGACGGAGTCTCTTCTGCGCGTTATTCCGATGCAGGGGCTTACGCGCGCCGAGGCTCAAAAGGCTTTTCGTTACGAGGCGGAGCGTCATTTCCCTTTTGGCTCAGACGACTGTGTCTATGATCTCGACGAGATAGATTATCCTCTTGGCGGCGGTTCTTCGGAACGCCGCTTTGTCGTATCTGCGGCGCGCAGGAAGACTGCGGAAGGCGTCTGCCGCGCGGCGCGTTCGTGTGGAATCAGCTTCGGCGCTATGGAGCCGGAACAGACTGCGATTGAACGCGCGGCCTCTCCGGCGTTTCCGAGCGAGGGCGGCTGTGTCTGTGTTTATGCTGGGATAGAGCGTTCTCTTGTGATTTTTGTGTGGCGAGGCTGCGGAATATATTACAGGAATATCGCCTTGGGGACTGATGCCGGAGGCCGGTCGCTCGACGAAGGCGCCGCGGCTCTGGCGGAGGAAGTTCGCGCTTCCGTGCAGTTCGGGCTTTCGCGCAACGAAGGTTTTGCGTTTGACGATATTTTCTTGTTCGGCCCGGGCGCTGCCGGGCGTTTCTGCGCTGTACTGAGCGACGTTTTCCCAGAGCGCGGTGTGAAGACCGTCTTTCCTGAGCGCCGCTTTGGATTGGATTTTCCTTCGTGCGAGGGATGGACGGCGGCTCTCGGCCTCGCGCTCAGAGAATATGACGGTCAGGCTTGACCTGCGTCCTGACAGGCTTGACGAATCCGGCGAAAGAGCTGCGAAGGCCGCCGGAGTGGTTTGCTTTTCATCTTTCTTAATTTTCGTTTTGTCTTTTGTCGCTTTTTTCTGCGTTGCCGGCAGAGCGTTTTACGTTGCGGCGGCTGCTGATGGATATTCAGAGGCGAATAAAACGTACGAGGCGCGGATCGCCGCAGCCGATGCGGAGCTGAAGACGCTTACCGCCTCGAATGGGCGCGCGTCTGGCGATCTGGATTTTGTCTTCGGCGGCGTTCCCGCTCTGGAATTTCTTGACTGCGTCTCTGAGTCTCTCAACGACGGTATTGTAATTGAATCGATAGAATTGTCCCCGAATTCGGCGCTGATTAAGGGCGCGGCTTTCAGCGACGGCGGAGTGCTCGCCTTTGCGGAGGCTTTGGAGCGTTCACATGTCGTGAGCGCTGTCGGCGTGCCTGCGGTAACTTCATCATCGGAGCGCGGCGCACCGGAGATTAAAAATTTTTCGCTTGACGTAAAGCTTCATAATATAAGAGATATTTTGCTCTTTTCCGCCGCGCGCGGCGGCGCGTTTTTCGAATGGAATGCAGCGTGATGCGGCCGGTGTTCCATGTAGGGCGCGGCCTGTGCGCCGCTGCGGCCGCTGTCGCAATTGTGTCGTCTGTCTTGGGGCTTTGCTCCCTTTATGCGCTGCGAACGGAATACCGCGCTCTGAACGCCGAGGCGCGCGAATCTGCCGCGCTGCTTGCCGCGGCGGAAAAGCGCGAAGCTACGCTCGCGCGCTGTAAATCTCTCTTGCGTCATGACGGCGTCGCGCCGCCTCAGCGCCCTGACTCAGCGAATAAATTTTATTCCGCCCTGCTTGAATCTCTTTCCGAATGCGGCTTGGCTGGCGCGCAGGTTTCGGGCGCTCCGCCGCGCGGCGGCGTTGTTCTGTTTGTAATATCGGGACGCGCGCAGTATGCGCAGCTGACGGAGTTTCTTCTTTCGCTCAGGACTTTCCCGTATATTGCGCGGGTGTCCGCGCTGTCCGCCGAAAATGCCGCGGACGGCTGCGTTGCGTTTTCTCTTGAAGTTTCCACAATAATTTCTGACGCGGACGGCGCGGAAAATTGAACGGCGTTTGGAATTCTGTAAAAAAGCCGCTCAGCGGACTGCGTTTGCCGGATGCGCGTACGGCGCAGGAGATTTACGCGAGGGCGGCGGCAGCTTCGCTTTTGTTTATTCTATCCGCCTGCTTTTTATTTTACTGTTCGGCGCGCCTTCTTGCTGAGTGCGCCGTTGCGCCGGTTGAAAAAAGAAACGCAGAGGCCGATGTAAAAATTGTGAACGAGGCTAAGAAACTTGCGCTTGACCGTCTGCTTTATGAAGACTATCGGAAGGCCGCGGACGTTTCCCTTTCGTCCGCCGGAGTTTTTGCTTCGAACTTTGCTGTAGACGAGTTTTGTATGATTGACGGCGGGGGCAAACTGCCCAGCTATATGCCTACAGTTATTCTGAAGGCTTTGGCTGTGCTCGGCGGTGAAAGCGTGTGCGTGCTCGACATAGACGGCGAGGAGGCCGGAAAGATATTCAGGGAAGGCGACGTTTTCGGCAATGGCAGAGGGCGCGTCGTGAAGATTGGCGCGGACGGGGTGGCTTGGCGATGGGCGGACAGGGAATATATCGCGGGATTGTAAGATTTTTCGCCGCGTTCGCAGCGGCTCTGCTTTGCGCGTCCGTGCTCTGCGGCGAAGCCAGCGCCGTATCCGCGACGGCGAGAAAAACGGTCAGTACCGGTCCGCTTGTCGAGGGCGTGCGCGTGCATCAGATAGGTTCCAGCCAGATACTCGTCGAGCTTCGCGGCACGGAGATGCCTCTTCCAGCAGCGTCGAACGGCGGCGGCGCGGCGATCGCGCTTTACTGGCGTGACGCGCGTTTTCCGCAGAACGCCGACCGCAGGGACTGGTGGGACGATTTTCGCTGGGACGTGCTCAAGATTGAAAAAGGCAAAAGCAAACGCTGGACGCGACGCTACGAGGATATTCCGCTTGTGGACGAGATACGCGTCTTTCCAGCGGACGGCGGCGCGGTGATGGAGATTATCGGCCCGCGCAGGCTTGTTGTGAAAAACGTCTCCGGCATGGCGGGTTCAAGCCGTCACAGGCTGATTCTGGAAGCCCCGCCCGACGTAACTCCGCCGGTTCCGGCGCCGGAGCCCAGGCCGCTGCCGCCCGGCGATCCGCTTTCCGTGTCAGAGCCCGTCACGCTTGAACTGCGCGACATATCATTGCGCGACGCGTTTCGAATGCTTGCGAAGCTGCGCGGCCTCAACCTTATTCTCGATCCGTCGGTGCCGGATTCCATTATGACGTTTTCGTTCGACGGCGCGCCGTTCCGCGAAGTTTTTGCCTATCTGCTGCGTATGCACGGACTTTCGTACGGCGTTTCTGGAAAAACTCTCGTCGTCGGTTCTCACGCCGCCGTTGCCAAGGCTCTCGGAACGGTTACGACGCGCCGTTACAGCGTTGCATATGCCGACATTAAAACTCTTCCCGCGCTGATTACGTCTCTGGCGTCGTCCGGCGTCGTGGCGGTTGCGGACGAACGGATGCGCTGCCTTTACATAACGGCGCCGCCTGAGGGGCACAGGCGCGTCGAAGCTTTGATGAACCGCCTTGACAGCCCCGGCAAGCAGATAATGATAGAGGCGCGTCTCGTCGAGATCAACGACGGCGCGCGGCAGGAATTCGAGTCGACGCTTGCGGCCGTCTACAACGGATGGATATTCTCCTACGGCTCCGCCGGGCTTGGCGGACGCTATACCTACGGCAACGGCGCCGTGACGCCGAACGTCGATCCGACGGGCGGCACAAGCCCCGGAGAACTGCCCGTAATCGGCGGAACGGACACAGACACGAGTTTCCCCGGCTACGTCGCAGACTCGGCGATGAAGATGGTAGACGCGGCTCTGCGCGCGATGGAGTCCGACAACAAGGGAAAGGTGCTCGCGTCTCCTTCGGTCGTGGCGCTTGACGGGCGTAAGGCTTCCGTCCGCCTCACGCACAATTATCTCTATCAGTCCGGCGTCGACGAGAACGGCAATCCAGAGTTCACGAATCAGGAGACCGGCCCGATGCTCGAATTTACGCCGACGCTCGGACGCGACGGATTCATCACCATCAACATGAAGATTTCGACGGGGGAGATAGTCGCCTTCCGCCGTTCCGGCGACTCGGAAGCGCCCGAGACGACGAAACGCGAGGTCGATACCAGCATACGAGTGCGAGACGGCGAGCTTTTCGTGATCGGCGGCCTCTATCAGGAGAACAAGACGAACAACGTCTCGCGCGTCCCCGTCGTCGGATATATTCCGCTGCTCGGCGAACTCTTCAAAACGCGCACTACGCAGCACTCCAAATCACAGATGGCTTTCATTGCGGTGCCCTATATTCTCGATATTCCATCCGGCGCGGTCGAAGTGATAGATATGCCGGGCGACGGTCTGAGGATGTGAGGCGGCCGTTATGAGCCATCGTCAATTTGCCGCTTCATCGCTGGCAGATATATTGATCGGCGACGGCGCGATTTCGCGCAGGGAAATTGACGCGGCGCTCGCGGGGCGGCGGCATTCAGGGCTCAAGTTGGACGAGCTGCTGACCCGCGGCGGTTATCTTACAGATAACCGCATCGCGTCGGCGCTCTCGGCGCGGCTCGGCTTGCCGCTGCTCACTTTTGACGGGATTCATCCTACCGAAGAGGCGCTTGCGCTGATCCCGGAAAAGGCCGCCGCGCGTCTGGGCGTCATGCCTCTCTCCGTAGACGATGTGAAAATTTCCGTCGCAATGGCCGACCCGCTCGACATGGAGGCCGCGGACGAAATACGACTGATTACGGGACGCGAGCCGGAAATCAGCGTAGCGGCGCGGGGCGACCTGGAGCGCGCCGCCGTCGCCTATTACAGGGTAAAAGGCAGCGCTAGCGAGGCCGCCGGAAGCGCCGCGCCGGAATTTGCCGCAGCGCGCGAACGACGCGGGGACGTCAGCGAAGCGGAGGCCGGAACCGCGCCGGTCGTCCGGCTCGTGAACAGCCTGCTTGATCAGGCCGCGCGCGAACGCGCATCCGATATACATATCGAACCGTCGGAGGAGGGGACGCGCGTCCGCTTCAGGATAGACGGACGCCTCGTCAGGGGAGCGGAGATTTCCGCCGCTCTGCACCCGGCGCTCGCGGCGCGCATAAAAATCCTCGCCGGCATGGACATATCTGAGAAGCGCCGCCCTCAGGACGGGAGAATTTTTATAAAGGCCTCGGGCGCGGAGATAGACGTCCGCGTTTCGTCGCTGCCGTCGATATTCGGCGAGAAGCTCGTCCTCCGCCTGCTGCGGCAGGGCGGCGGGGCGTCGAGCCTCGAAAGCCTCGGCTTCGACGAAAAACAGCGGAAACTCCTCGAAGAGGCGATAAGCGCGCCGAACGGCATCGTGCTGCTCACAGGGCCGACAGGTTCCGGCAAATCGACGACGCTCTACTCGCTTCTGAATATGCTCAACGAACCGTCGAAAAACATCATAACGATAGAAGACCCTGTCGAATATACGATAAACGGCATAACGCAGGTGCAGATAAACGAAAAAATCGGCCTGACCTTCGGCAGCGCGCTGCGCTCCATTCTGCGTCAGGATCCCGACGTTATAATGGTCGGCGAAATCCGCGACGCGGAGACGGCGCATCTGGCCGTCCGCGCGGCTCTGACCGGACATCTCGTCCTGAGCACGCTCCACACGAACGACGCTCCGTCGTCCGTCGGAAGGCTCACGGACATGGGCGTGCCGCCTTTCCTGCTCGCGCCGTCGCTGCGCGCCGTCGCGGCGCAGCGTCTCGTGCGCAGGCTCTGCCCGTCATGCCGCGGGCGCGCCGCAGTTACGGCGGAGCTCGCCGCTTCGTCCGGGCTGCCGCACGGGGCTGAGATATTCACGCCGTCAAGCTGCGCCGAGTGCCGTTTCACCGGATACTCGGGGCGCACCGCCGTAGCCGAGATTATGCCAGCCGGCGCTGAAATCAGGGAAATGATATACAGATGCGCGCCGGCAGGAGAGCTGCGCCGGGAGGCGAGGCGGCTCGGCATGGAGACGCTGCGCGAGGCCGCGGCGAAAAAAGTCCTTTCCGGCGAAACGAGCGCGGAGGAGATGCTCTTCACGACGCTCGCCAAATAGCGGAACGAAGGAGACAAAAATGGAAAAATCCATCTTTTCGGAGATTCTTGATAAAGCTTTGAAAAATTCCGCTAGCGACGTCCACATCGGAGTAGGCGAACATCCGCTCATGCGTGTCGACGGTTTCCTGCGCGCGGCGGGGGAGAGGCCGTTTACTGAAAAGGACTTTGAGCTGGCGCTGGGAGAACTTGGCTGCCGCGACGCGGAGACGTTCGTAAAGGAGCGTGAACTTGACTTCGGTTCTGAAATCACGGTAAACGGAGAGAAAACGCGCCTGCGCGTAAATCTGTCCTACAGCCTCGGACGGCCCGCCGCAGCGATACGCGTCATCGCGCCGCGGGTGAGGAGCATAGATGAGCTGGGGCTGCCGCCCGTCCTCAAAGAATTGGCGGCAGGTCGCAGCGGCCTGTTCCTTGTCACCGGGCCGTCCGGCTCAGGAAAATCGACGACGCTTGCCGCGATGATAGAAGAGATAAACACGCGCCGCGCCGTCCATATCGTGACGGTCGAAGACCCCGTCGAATATATATTCGAGCCAAAGCGCGCGCTCATCCACCAGCGCGAGGCCGGACGCGACACGAGCGGCTTCGCCGAAGCTCTGCGCCGCGCGATGCGCCAGGACCCCGACGTGATAATGATAGGCGAACTGCGCGACGCGGAGACCGTGGGCGCGGCCATAAGCGCCGCCGAGACGGGCCATCTCGTTCTCTCGACGCTGCATACCGGCGGCGCGGCGGCGGGCGCGGACAGAATAGCGGGATTTTTCCCGCCGTCCGGCCAGCCGCAGATACGCGCGCGCCTCGCGCAGATTCTGACCGGCGTCATGTCGCAGCGTCTCGCGCGCCGCGCCGGCGGAGGCCGCGCAGCCGCCGCGGAACTTCTGATAGCGACGAACGCCGTCAGAAGCTGCATACGCGAGGGCAAAAGCGCGCAGCTGGCGGACATAATGCGCTCCGGCGCGCAGCTCGGCATGACTACGCTGGAGCAGAGTCTAGCGCGGCTGTGCGCGGAGGGGGCCGTCGATTTTGAAGAGGCGCTGTCGCTCGCGCCGTCGCCGGAGGAACTGCGGTCGTGCCTCGCGGCGCTGTGAGACGGCGCGGGTTTCTGCTCGTCGAGACGCTCGCCGCGCTATTCGCCGCTTCGGTATTCCTCGCCGCGGCTCTGTCGATGTTCTCAGCCTGCGCAGGCCTGCTGTCGCGTTCGCGCGCGCAGCTGGCCGCGGAGCTTGCCGCGTCGGCGGCGATCTCCGCGATATTGTCGGGCGAAGAACCGGACGGCGTCGTTTCAAGCGAGACGGTCTACGGCGGCGGACTGACGTTTCGGCGCGTGACGCTGGAAAATCCGAACGGCGAAGGGGCATCCGTCGTTGTCCTTCCTGAAAGAAATTTCCGTTAGACGCCGCGCCGCGCGCAGGCTCTGCGCATTCACGCTGGTCGAGCTGATAATCGCCGTGGCGCTGGCGGCAGCCGTTACGCCGCCGGTGGCCGCCGCGCTCAAAAACGCCTCGCGCCTCTATAAAATCTGCCGCGACGAGCGCATAGCCGAACGGCGCGCCGAGACGGTCGCCGCCGTGCTGAAAATGCCGCTGCGCCACTGCGGCCTCGGAATTCCGCAAAGCGCAGAAGAATATAAAAAAGCTTTCGGCTCAAAGATAATCGCGCCGTTCAACTGGGACGGGCCAGTTTCCATAACCGGCGAAAACGGAAAGTCCAGCCGCCTGCGCATAGCCTACGCCTTCCCCGAAGGCTCGCGCGCCGCAGAAGCGTGCTCCGGCGCGGGCGGCGCGGCCTCGCCGCTCATGACGCGCGAACCAGACGGAAATTACTTCGATATGAATCTCTTCGACAAAAGCCGCTCCGTAAAAAACTGGGTGCTCTTCCCGGACGCATATCCCGAAAAGACGCCGCTGACCGTCGCGGGCATATCGGGCCGGACGCTGCGTCTCCGCAGCTACACTGAAGAGGATTACAGCATCCCGGATGGCGCGCCGCTCTTTTTGTTCCGCGCGCTCGAATGCTGGTCGGACGGCGAAAAGTTCTACACGCGCGACTTCCGCACGACCGGCGGACAGCCGAGGGCCGATGGAGTGATAGGAGCGCGCTTCGAGCTTAACGACGAGAAAAATCTGCTGACGCTCTGCCTCATGGTACGCGGCGAAGAACGCGGGCTGTCCGGCGGGCCTGTCAAAAACCGCGGCTGTCCCGACGATTTCGTGAAGCAGTGGGATGCTGCCGCAGAACCATTCGCGCTCTACGCCTTCCGTTTTGTATGGCGGCTCCCGAACGCCGGAGACAGCGGCGCGGGGTTGTAATTTAGCGCATTTTTTCATATTTTCCGTGCAAAATTTGAAAAATACCTTCGATGTATGTTATGATTTTGTTGCATAGTCAGAGATTGATGCAAATGGGCGTGTGTGCGCCCATAAGACGTTAGGGAGGCATATGTATGGGACAAGTTGTTGATACGAGCGATTTCCGCCCGGGACTCAAAATCAGATGGGAAGGCGGAATGTGGGTCATCCTCGAATGCTCGCACCATAAAA